>DUEQ01000326.1 GCA_011192085.1 Caldilineae bacterium | reverse complement strand
GCAACCCACAACAGGCTCCCAACGCTTTCTGCCATCATTCCCTTTCAAGGAGATAGGAAGATGCGTATCGTGACCCGCGATCCCTTCACCCGTGAACTGGAAACCTGGCGCAACACCATGGAACAGCTCCTGAACGAACTTCCCCGCACCAGCTATCGGGAAGATCGTCCCTGGGTGCTGCCCCTGGATGTGATCGAAACCGAGGACCAATTCATCGTGAAGGCCTCCATTCCGGGCATTGATCCCGATGATCTCGATATCACCTTCAGCGACAACATCCTCACCATCCAGGGCGAGATCAAGGCGGAATCGGAACACCCGGAAGGCCGCTACCTCCTCCGCGAGCGTGGATTCGGCCTGTTCCAGCGCAGCATCGCCCTGCCCGAACGGGTTGAGGCGGACAAGATCGAGGCCACCTACAAGGATGGCGTGCTGATTCTCTCCATCCCCAAAGTGGAAGAGATCAAACCCAAGCGCATCAGCATCAAAACCAAATAACCCTTCGGTTCCACGCTCCTCCTGTTGGATGGACCGGACGCGCTGAGCGGGCGTCCGGTCTTTCTCTTTTCTGATGTAACGATCCAGGCCTTCCACTCAATATCCAACATGATGGCCTTCGCCACCGGCGTCAAGCGTCATGCGTCAAACGTCATGTCGGGTTGCGAAAGCTATCGTGACATTTGACGCTTGTCGTTTAGTCAATCGGCGCGGACGGCCTCTTCACCATCCACCCCCAAGGCCTCACGCGCCCAGGGGCTTGATGCGGGGCCAGGCGTGCGCGGCGAAGAGGATCACGGCCAGGAGCTCGGCCGCGCCGCCCCCCCATCGCAACCAATCGGTCCGCAGCCAGGGTCCCAGCGCCAACAGTGCGACGCCCAGATTGAGCAGCGCCCATGCCGCCCACACCGGTCGTTCATCCCCCCGCTTGGGCGTTTGCAGATAACGGGGCAAGGCCCAAAACGCGATGCCCATGGCGAATTGCAACATCCACCCATAGGCGATCTGCTCGATGTGGCAGGGGAAGAGCCGCCACGTCCATCCCCAGCCAGGCGCGGCCTTGGCCGTGAGGATCAACGCGCCATAGGTGACGCCCAGAATGAGATGCAGGAAGGAGGTGCGCACATACCACACGCTCAGCCGCGGCATGACTTACCCCCGTTTGCCTCGCTTCACCGCGGGGCGGACCCGCAGCCAGGAATTGCCTACGAACAGGACCAAGGCCAGCCATTGCAGCCACGCCGACGCGATGAGGAGCCCCCGCCACAGCGCCATCTCCTGGCGGGCTATAACCATCGGTTCCGAGATCACCCGCAGCAGCAACCCCGCGTTGAGCAACGCGTACACTCCCCACATCACCCGCTCATCCCCCCGCAAGCGCTCCCTACGCGCGCCGGGGATGGTGGGCAGCATCCAATGGGCGATGCCGACAATGAGTTGGGTGAGCCAGCCCACGAACAGCGCGTGCCAGGACACGGGCGTGATGGCGGGGATGGACGCGCCCCAGGATGTGAGCGCCAGGGCTTTGAGTCCCAGGGCGAGCACGAGCCACAGGAACGCGGTCTTGACGAAGAAACGGACGAGAGGAGGCATGGATGCGTCAGGCTCAGGCGGGCGCGGCCCGCTTGCTGCGAATGACCGTCACGGCGATGATGCCGATGAAGAAGAGGATGGCGATGGCGTTGAACAAACCGCCCCATAGACGCCAAACGCGTTGCTGCGCCAGATCGCCCGCGATGCGAAGGATGAGGGAGATATTCAACAGGACCAGAGGCGCATACATCTTTGGCGTATAACGCACGGGCAAGCGCAGCACCGCGGGGAAGATGATGGGCGCATGGCCGAAGATCATGGAGAAAACGAAACCGACAAAGGTGGTGTGAAGCATGGCGTCGTAGATGAAACCAGCGGGCACGGGACCGTAGATCATCATCAACACGCCGCCCAGGCCCATCCAGGCGTAACCGATGAGCAGACAGATGGCGATGAACTTGGGCAGGCCCGGATACTTCACCGTGCGCCGGGCGATATCGAATCGCGCCAGCCACAACGCGTAACCCACCATGCCCAATCCCAGCACGCGCACCCCCGTCCCGGGCAGCCACAACGTCAACAACAGGCCCGCGCCCACCGCCACCGAGACGATGTAGAAGGCCGGAAAGGCCCACGAGGCCAGGCGTTGCAATCGCCCCAGCTCCAACCGCTCCGCGGCGATGGTCAGCACCAGAAAGGCCATCCACCACCACACCGCCAGAAAG
This sequence comes from Caldilineae bacterium, assembly GCA_011192085.1. Classification (GTDB taxonomy): domain Bacteria; phylum Chloroflexota; class Anaerolineae; order J102; family J102; genus M2005. Next base: position 687 of record DUEQ01000326.1, on the reverse strand, counting down.
ATGGGATACCCCAGAGCCCAGATGAAATTCCCCACCAACAGGGTCAGGACGCCCGCCTCCAGCAGCCAGGTGAAGATAGCCGACTGCCGCTGGATCACCGCCGCACCCACGGCGAGATAGAGCGCGCTGCTCAGCACCAACAGCCACGCGGCCAGGATCAGCCACCCAGGCAGGGCGATGCTCAGCAGCCCGGCGATGACCGCCAGGATGGGCGAGGCGTACGCCCACGCCTTGCCCAGCGCCACTGCCCGCTCCAGCGCGATGAGCGCGCCGAAGAAGCTGGAGATCATCAGAGGGCCGTGCATGCCCGCAAGCTGGGGTGTAAAGGTGGGCCAGTCCCAACCGATGCGCAATAACGCCGCCCACAGCGTCACCAGCAGGATGAGGATGGAACCGGCCAGGGAAAGGGCGCGCAGTCGAGTCATGGGGGCCTCCCGATCAGCTCAGCCAGCCCAATTGCTGGCGCGCGGCCTCCGACATCATCTCCGGCGACCAGGGCGGCGTCCACACCAGATTCACGCTCACTTCCGCGTCGGGAAAAAACTGCCGCAACAGCATATCCGCCTGATCCACGATATACGCGCCCAAGGGACAGGCCGCCGTGGTCATGGTCATATCCACATTCAAACGGTTTCCTGCAATGTGGACATCATAAACCAGCCCGAGATCCACAACATTGATGCCGAT
>DUEQ01000325.1 GCA_011192085.1 Caldilineae bacterium | reverse complement strand
CTGGCGCTTATGTTGGACTCAATGCGTCTCCGTTACTTTGCGCAGACTCCGAGGTCGGTCGACGTCGTAGTCGCGCACATGGGCAAGATGCATTGCGAAGAGTTGTCCGGGAACAATGGCAATCAGGGGTGAGAGCCAGCCGGGGATGCCGGTGGGGAGGGGAAGAGGGGTTCGAGCAATCGCCAAGGCATCCTCATCATCGCTGATCACGATGAGCTCAGCCCCCAGGTCTTTCAGGGCGGCAAGAAATCGCAACATCTCCGCCAACATGATTCCCGAAGGGGCCAGGGTGATGACGGGGAAACGGGGTTCGACCAGGGCCAGGGGCCCGTGCAGAAAGTCAGCGCTGCTGTAGGGCTCGACCATGGTGTAGGTCAATTCTTTTAGTTTAAGCGCCAGTTCGAAGGCGGTTGCGTAATTGTATCCTCGACCGATGGTGACGCAGGCGTTCATAAAACAGTAGCGCTCAGCAATGGCGTCCATGCCACTGCCCTGCACCAATGCTTCGGTCAAGAGATCGGGTACGCGTTCCAGTTCCTCGAACATGTCGGCTTGCCGGCATAAGCTGGCGCTTAGCAAAGCAATCGCCGCCAATTCCGCAGTATAGGTCTTGGTAGCGGCTACCGATTGCTCGGGGCCGGTATTGAGATTGATGACGTAATCGGCGTTTTGGGCCAAATCAGATTGGGGGAAGTTCGTGATGGCAGCCGTGAGGACGCCTTGTCTCTGTGCTTCGGCCAGCACAGAGACAATATCCGGGCTCTTTCCACTTTGACTGATGCCCAGCACCAAGGCATTCCCGAATCGCGGAGGTTGTTTGTAGATCGAAAACAAACTTGGGGTCGCCAAACCAACCGTCAATCTGTTGCGCGCTCCCCACAAATATTTGGCGTAGCGGGCGGCATTGTCGCTGGTGCCCCGAGCAGCAATAATGACATGGTCGATGTCCCGTGCCCGCATGGCGGCGGCAAGTTGCTCACTCGACTCTCGCTCAGCCGACAAGAGGG
>DUEQ01000324.1 GCA_011192085.1 Caldilineae bacterium | reverse complement strand
TCCCCCAAAATCCATAAAAAGGAAACCATCATGAACGCCGGAAAACTGCATCGAATCCAGGCTTTGCTGACCCAATGGGGCCTGAAAGGCTGGTTGCTCTATGGCTTCCACGCCCTGAATCCCATCGCCAACCGCCTTGCGCCCCTGCCCGAAGGCGCCATGATCTCCCGCCGTTGGGCCTACTGGATTCCCGCGCAGGGCGAGCCTGCCTGGCTGGTGCACGCCATCGAGCGGGGCCAGTTCGCGGAGGATGACTCCCGCTTCATCACCTACAGCTCGTGGCAATCCTTCGAGCAAGGGATGCTGGTCCTGACCGACGGGCCTGGCCCCATCGCCTGCGAATACTCCCCCGAATGCGGCATTCCCTACGTCTCCTGGGTGGATGCGGGCACGGGGGAGCAGCTCCGTCGCCTGGGCTATGAGCTGCGCTCATCCGCGGACCTGATCCAGGCCATCGACGCGGTGTGGACGCCCGCACAGCTCGACAGCCATCGTCGGGCCGTCGCCATCTGCATGGAGGCCAAGGACCGAGCCTTCGACGCCATCCGCGAGGGGCTGAAAGCGGGCGCGGCCCTCACCGAACTCGACATCCAGCAAATCATCCTCGACTATTTTCAGGCGCAGGGCCTGGAGCCCGACCATCCCCCCATCGTGGCGGTGAACGCCCACGCGGGCGACCCCCACTACACGCCCACGCCCCAACGGGCCAGCGCCATCCAGCCGGGGGATGTCATCCTCATCGACCTGTGGGGCAAGCTCAAGGATGTCCCCCACGCGGTCTTCGCAGACATGACCTGGATGGGCTACGCGGGGAAACAGCCCCCCGACCGCGTGCAAGACGTGTTCGACGCGGTGGCCAGAGCGCGGGATGCGGCCTTCGCGCTGGCGGATGCGCGCCTGCGCGCGGGTGAGCCCGTTTACGGCTGGGAGGTGGACGACGCAGCCCGAGAGGTGATTCGAGCGGCGGGCTATGGGGACGCATTCATCCATCGCACGGGCCACAGCCTGGATACGTCCATCCACGGCGCGGGCGTAAATATCGACAACCTGGAGACCCGCGACACGCGGCGTATCATTCCCGGCATCGGATTCACCATCGAGCCGGGAGTCTATCTGCCCGACTTTGGCGTGCGCCTAGAGATCGACGTGTACGTGCATCACGACCGGGCGGAGATCACCACCCTGCCCCTGCAAAATGCGTTCGTGCGGGTGTAATGCGAGAAGCGGGCGACAGCGTAGAGTTGTCAACAGAGTCTTGGTGCGTTTCATGATGTTTGTCCTCTGTAGGAAAGTGAAGTGTGTTGCCATTTAAGGGTGGAGATGCGCTCCATGGAAGCG
>DUEQ01000323.1 GCA_011192085.1 Caldilineae bacterium | reverse complement strand
TTATTCAAATAAAATTCGGAGGAAAAAACCGACTATGGAACCCATTACAGGTACATTTACTGTCAAATCGGGCCTGGCCGAGATGTTGAAAGGCGGCGTGATCATGGATGTGACCAACGCTGAGCAAGCCCGCATCGCGGAGGAAGCGGGGGCGGTCGCGGTCATGGCCCTGGAGCGCGTCCCGGCCGACATCCGAGCCCAAGGCGGCGTGGCCCGCATGAGCGATCCCGAGAAAATCCTCGAGATCATGGATGCGGTCACCATTCCCGTCATGGCCAAGGTGCGTATCGGCCACTTCGTCGAGGCGCAGATCTTGGAGTATCTGGGCGTGGACTTTATCGACGAGAGCGAGGTGCTTACGCCGGCCGATGAGGAGCACCATATCAATAAATGGGATTTCAAGGCGCCTTTCGTGTGCGGATGCCGCAACTTGGGCGAGGCGTTGCGTCGCATCAACGAAGGCGCGGCCATGATCCGCACCAAGGGCGAGGCGGGCACCGGCGACGTGGTGGAGGCCGTGCGCCACGCCCGCGCGGTGCTGGGCGAGATCCGGCGGCTGCAAACCATGGCGCCTGAGGAGATGTACACCTACGCCAAAAACATCGGCGCACCCTATCAGCTCGTCAAGCTGACCGCGGAAATGGGACGCCTGCCCGTGGTGAACTTCGCCGCAGGCGGCATCGCCACACCTGCGGACGCCGCCCTGATGATGCAATTGGGCGTGGACGGCGTCTTCGTGGGTTCGGGCATCTTCAAGAGCGGCAACCCCGCCCAACGGGCCGCGGCCATCGTCAAGGCCGTCACCCACTACCGGGATCCCGCCATTCTGGCTGAGGTGAGCCGCAATTTGGGCGAGCCCATGGTCGGGCGCACGGTGGAATCCATGCCCGAGGAAGAGCGCATCGCGCATCGGGGCTGGTGATCGCCCCCCTTACCCACCCTGTCATTCCGCCAACAAGACCTCGAAACCCTTTCGGGGTCTTGTTTTCATATGATTCGATGCAAGAGGGCTTGATTTATGAAAATCGGCGTCTTGGCCCTGCAAGGGGCGTTCCGAGAACACATCCTCAAACTCCAGACCCTGGGCGTGGACGCGCCTGAAGTGCGTCTGCCCAAACATCTCGACGACCTGGACGCTCTCATTATCCCCGGCGGCGAGTCCACCACCATGGGCAAGCTGGCCGAATCCTTTGGCCTACTGGAACCATTGAAGGCGTTCACCCGGACGAAACCGGCCTGGGGCACATGCGCCGGACTCATCCTGCTGGCCAACCGGGCCGTGCGACAGAAGAAGGGCGGGCAGCCCCTCATCGGCGGGCTGGATATCACCGTCGATCGGAATTTCTTCGGGCGCCAGGTGGACAGCTTCGAGGCCGACCTGGAGGCGTCCGCGCTGGCTGAGGTCGCCCAACCTGAAGATCCCCACGGCCCCTTCCACGCCATCTTCATCCGCGCCCCCGCGGTGGTGGAGGTGGGGCCGGGGGTGCAGGTGCTGACCCGCCTGCCCGAGAACGGACCCATCGTGGCCGTGCGCGAAGGGCGTCTTCTGGGCACCGCCTTCCACCCCGAACTCAGCGACGACCTTCGCTTCCACCGCTATTTCTTATCCATGGTACAGCGCTTATGAATTACACAAAAGTCAGACGTGAAGATCGAGCAATTTATGATGACGCATGGATCGCTGAGTTCCTCTGCCAAGCGCCCGTCATCGCGGTAAGCTTTACCGACGGTAATCAACCTTATGTCAAGCCTACCCTGTTCGTCTATGACCCCGAACGACACGCGGTCTATTTCCATGCCACGCAGTTCGGGCGGACAACCGAGCTGCTGCGTCAGCACCCCAAGGCGGCCTTCACCGCTTTCGAGATGGGCAGGCTGCTGCCCGCGGAGCGGGCCATGGATTTCAGCGTGGAATATGAAAGCGTCGTCGCTTTCGGCGAGATCGCCATCATCGACGATGAGGACGAGGCAACCCATGGCCTGCAATTGCTGTTAAACAAGTACTTTCCTCACCTGAAGCCGGGGGAGGACTACGCCTCCATCCAATCGCGCGAACTCAAGATCACGGCGGTGTTTCGCCTCGATATTCAGGAATGGGTGGGCAAGCGAAAACGCGTGGATGATGATTTCCCCGGCGCGTTTTCCTACAACGCGCTCCCAATTCGGCCCACGTCAGCTTGACAGCAACACATAAATTGTGGATGATGACTACACATAAGTTTGCAATATAATGCTGACTGCATAGCGCAGGAGGCCCAGATGAAACGCGTGCAAATGATCCTCGAAGACTGGCAGCATGAATGGCTGGCCGAGGAAGCGAAACGGGAGGGGGTGAGCATGTCCGCCCTCCTTGGGAAGCTTCTCAGTCAGGCTATCGAAGCGCGCCAGTCGCACACCCTGAGCGACGACCCCCTATGGGGCATCATCGGCCTGGCCGAAGGCCCGGATGACGGCGTCACCAGCGAGAACCTCGACCAAGTCATTTACGCCATCCCCCCATACCATGTCGCGAAGCTGGCCGATGAACGAAAAGATGATTATTGACGCCAGCTCGCTTTATGCTGTCGTCGACCGCCGAGACCCCAACCACATGCTAGCGACCCCTTTCCTGCGCAGCTTCGCCAGGCAAGGGGTGTTTCTCCTTTCGAATCATGTTTTCGATGAGATCATGACTCTGGTGAAGATGCGACTGGGCGTCTCGGCGGCCCTGCAACTGGGCATGCGTCTGCGCAACAGCCGCCACATCGAAATGGTCATCTTCGGTCAGCGGGAGGAGATGGCGACGTGGCATCTGTTCAGCCGCTACATGGACAAAGGCTGGAGCTACACCGACTGTGCGTCCCTGGCCCTGGCCCGACAATTGGGCGTGCAACAGGCGTTCACCTTCGATCATCATTTCAGCCAGATGGGGCTGCTGGTGTATCCGCAATGACGACACAACTCCCCTACATCACCCCCGAGCTGCCCGGCGCGGGCGGCGAGATCAAGGCTGAGCCCGAGCACTTCATCGTGGAGGAGGTGGCGCTGTATGCGCCCACGGGCGAGGGAGAACACACCTTCGCCCGCTTCACCCGCGAGGGCCAGACCACCCGCGAAGTCGTGCAGCATCTGGCTCGGGCTCTGAACATCTGGCCGGAGGGCATCGGTTACGCCGGGCTCAAGGACAAGCACGCGCGGGTGACGCAGGTCTTCTCGCTGCCTGGAATCAGCCCGGCGCGGGCGGAGGAAGCCATCCGCAGCCTGGGGTACGAATTCGAATGGGCCATCCCCCACAACCGCAAGCTCCGCCCCGGCCATCTGCTGGGCAACCGCTTCACCATCACCATCCTCCATCCGCAGGCGGAGGATGCGATGATCCGAGCCCAAACCATCGCCCGGGCGTTGGAGGCGCGCGGGCTGCCCAACTTCTTCGGAGAACAGCGTTTCGGGCGGTTTGGCGACAACGCGACCCAGGGCCTGGCCATCCTCACGGGCCAAAAACGACGCCCCAGGCAGAAATGGCTGACCCGACTGCTCATCTCCGCCTACCAATCGCAACTCTTCAACGAGTATCTGGCTCTGCGCATGGAACGGGGGCTGTTTGATAAGATCGTGTTGGGCGATCTGGCGAAAAAGACAGATACGGGCGGGATGTTCATTGTAGAGGATGTGGCCGCGGATCAGACGCGCTTCGACCGAGGGGAGATAACCTTTACAGGACCGCTGTTTGGGTATAAAATGAGGCAGCCTCAGGCCGAGGCCCTGGCCCTGGAAGCCGACATCCTGGCCCGCTCCCCGGTCACCCCCGACCAGTGGCGCAAGCATCGCACCGACGGCAACCGCCGCGTCGGACGGATCTTTCTGCAACCCATCCAGGTGAAACCTCACCCCCTGGGGTTGCGTCTAACCTTTTATCTGCCCAAAGGCGCTTACGCCACCATCCTCTTGCGGGAAGTCATGAAGCCCGCCTCATCCCTCCCAAAACTCGAAACAACGTGAACGACTATCATCGCACGAACCTGATACCCATCTTCCCCCTCTCCATGGTCTTCTTTCCGGGCCAGATCAAAATGCTGCACATCTTCGAGCCCCGCTACAAGGAGCTTCTGCAGATGTGCATCCACACCGGCTCGCCCTTTGGCATTGTGCTAAACCGCCCCCCCACGCGGCAAGACCCCAGCCCCCTGCCCCATCGCGTGGGCGTCATGGCCCACATCTTCCAGGTCGCCCGCCAGTCGGACGACACCTATCACATTCAGATCTACGGCGGCGAACGCTTCCAGGTGCAGCACTTTTACGACACGCGCGCCTTTCTTCAAGCCGAGATCAGCAGCTTTCCCCTTGCCCAGGCCGAAAGTGAAGAAGCCTTTTCCCTCTCCGATATCGTGGGCGACATGCTGGAATCCTACCTGGATGCGTTGACCGAGGCCTCTGGCTACGATTTTCAGCTCCCCGACCTGCCCGAAACGCCCGAGCAACTGGCCTACATCACCGCATCGGTGTTGCAAATCAACAACCAGCAGAAACAGACCCTGCTGAACATTCCCACCCTGCCCGAACTCTTCCGCCAGGAGATCCAGCACCTCAGCAGCGAGCTCAACCTGATGGACTGGATCAACGACACCATCGCATCTCCCGCCAACAACTTGTTCGATGGCTACGGGTCTGAGGGCGTCATTTCACTGAACTAACGACCAACTTGACCTACCGCACACACATTCCCGCGCCGCGTTACCGCGTCCTGGCCGTCAGCGACAAGGTCGAACCCAGGCTGTATGGCCCGACGATTACGAATGTCGTTGGGGATGTGGATTTCATTCTAGGATGTGGGGACCTGCCATACTACTATCTCGAATACATGGTCTCGATGCTCAACAAGCCGTTGTACTACGTCCACGGCAACCACGATCGCCCCGAGCATCGCGCCAATCGCCAGATCGTCCATGAGCCGCCAGGCGGCGTGAATCTGCACGCCCGCTTGCTCTTTGCGCACGGCCTGATTCTCATGGGGTTGGAAGGCTCGCATCGCTACAACCGCAATCCCAACTACCAGTACACCCAGGCCGGGATGTGGGAGCTGGTCCTCAAGATGGCTCCCCGTTTGATCATGAACCGCCTCCTCTACGGACGCTCTCTCGACATCCTGGTCGCGCACTCCCCCCCTTTCGGCATTCATGACGCAGCCGACCGACCTCACATTGGGTTCAAAGCATTTCTCGCTTTCATGCGATGGTTCAAACCCCGCTACCTCATCCATGGCCACCAGCATGTCTACCGCCAGACCGAAGTCACCCGCTCCCTCTACGCCCAGACCGAGATCATCAACGTCTACCCCTGGAAGCTACTGAACCTGCCCTTCCCCCCTTTGGAAAGAAGAGGATAGAGGGGAGACGATGGAGGATGGCCGTCAGGCCACAACGCATTGTCCGCCCTCCATGGTCTATCATCCGCCGCCCATCGTCTCCCCTCCAACCCGTCGTTCAACGCCCGTTTGGAGCCCACATGACTGACCTCGATCCTGAATTCCTGCAACGCCAGGACCAACAGCTCGCCGCTCAGTATGGCGAGGACAGCCCTGCGGCCCGGGAGTTCGACCGGGCCCGACGCAAAGTGCTTTTGCACGACATCATGGCCTTCTTGCGTGGCTACCGCAATCACCTGCTTGATTTTGGCGAATTGAGCGAGACGCTGGCCTCAGGCGAGCCCGTGGACCTGGGCGTGCAGGATGTGCCCCTGGACGCCATTCGGGGCAGCGTAGACCGATATCGCGAATTCGATCTCGCATTTTTGCCCAAACATGAGGGGCTGCGCGACCGCTGGCAGCGGGTGGAGGCGGCCCGTCGCTATGGTCTGCCCATGCGCCCGGTGGAGCTATACAAGTTGGGGGATGTGTATTTTGTGCGGGATGGGCACCATCGCGTCTCCGTAGCCCGGGCTCACGGCGACAAGACCATCCAGGCCCATGTGCTGGAGATCACCTCGCGGGTGCCCCTGCACCCCGATCTCAAACCCAACGACCTGCCCGACATCCGCGCGTATGGCGATTTCCTGCGGGTGACTCGGGCGGATGAGATCCTGCCCGGAGTGGATTTGCGCCTAAGCGAGCCCCGCTACTACGCCCGCCTGCTTCGCCACATCGCGCTCTTTCGCTATCTCAACCGCAAACCGGGCGAAAAGCCTCGGGAATGGCCCCAGGCCGTACGCGCCTGGCATGAACAGCTTTACCGCCCCATCTGCGAGATGATCCGGGACTCGGGCGTGATGGCGCACTTCCCCAAACGCACCCGCACCGACCTTTATCTCTGGATCACCACGCATTTTCGTCAGCTCAACCAGCGGCTTCCCCGGCCCGATGAATTGGATGAGATCGCAAAGAATCTGGAAGACATCTATCTCGCCCCCTTCTGGAACGGGTAAAGCGTGTGGGGGTGAGGCGGAGGGGCGATGTGGGAATCAGACTGTCGGATGAGATCATGATGCGGGGTGGGATAACAGGTGGAGGAGGATGCGGAAGGTCGCGCCCTGATCCGGTTTGGATCGAACCTCCACGCGGCCGCCATGGGCCCGCACGATCTCCTGTACGATAGAAAGCCCCAGCCCGGCGCTGCCTCGCCGCCGGGCCCTATCGCCCTGATAGAAGCGATCGAACACCCGCGGCAATATCTCTGGCGGAATGCCTGGACCGGTGTCTTGTACGACGAGCTCGGCCATGCCCGGCGCGTCCACGGCGCGTCCCACCCGGCAAGCCACCAATCCGCCCTCGGGCGTGTGCCGCACGCCATTGTCCAATAGATTCGCGCACGCCTGCATCAGCCGATCCCGGTCCCCCTCGACCAGCACATCCTCTCCCACCAGGGACAACGTGACGCCCTTCCGCTCCGCGGCCAGATGAAAACGGGCCAGCGCCTCGGCGGCCAGAGTCTTCAGCGCCACCGGCTGGCGCCGCATCTGGACCTGGCCCGATTCCAGCCGCGCCAGATCGAGCAACTGATCCACCAGCCGTCCCATGCGCTGCGATTCCTGATGAATGACATGCGCAGCCCGTTGCGCGCTGGCCGGGTCCCCGATCACACCCTCCACCAGGGCCTGAGAAAACCCCTGGATGACGGTCAGAGGCGTCTTCAGGTCGTGAGAGACATTGGCGATGAACGCCTGCTGGGCCTGACGAGACGCGCGCACCTCCTGGGCCATGTGGTTGAACTGCCGCGCGACATGCTTCACCTCGGCTGGGCCCGAAACCTCCAGGTGCAGGTCCAGGTCGCCCTGGGCGATCTGATCAGCCGCCTGCGCGATTTGCGTCAGCGGGCGGGTGATCCAGCGGCTGAGGAACCAGGAGAAAAGCAGCCCCGCCAACAGGGCCATCAGCGCCGCCCACCCCAGCTCCGCGGCGATCTCCCGCACGATGTCGGGAAATCGCCGCGGACTCATTTGAATGACATAGAGAGGCGAAGCGTCCGACGCCGCGCCCTTGGGCGGGGACAGCGCCATGAGGGCGTAGAGAAACTCGCGACCATTGGGCGCGGTGAACACGCCCGCAAGAGGAACCCGCGTGGACCTTCGCAAACGCGCGGGGGAGAAGGGCAGATCGAAGGACGCGCCCACCAGCTCTCCTCCCGCGGAATCGGCGACCACGCGCCCATGGTGCACCAGCAGCAGACGCGCGTTGCGGGCCTGCAAGGGCCTGCTCAGTTCCGATGTGATGGTCGCAGGAGGCGAGCCATTGCGCCATAATTCCCGCACCAGCCGGGTGGTGAGCGGCGCGGCCGCGACAAGCCGGGTGCGAATCACCCGATCTTGCACGCTGCGCCAGGCCAAAGTCAGCGTCAGGCCCGCCACCATCAGGATGATAGCCGTGAGGATGGCGTAGGAAAGCAAGAGCCGGAACCGAAGGGTGTTCGTCATGCGTCTACACAGAGCTTGTAGCCGACGCCCCACACGGTTTCGATGTGCACGCCACAATCCCGTATCTTCTGGCGCAACTGCGCGATGTGCACATCCACAGTGCGCGTGCCGCCGAGATAATCATAGCCCCACACCTGATTCAGCAATTGCTCGCGAGAGAACACCATGCCCGGCTGTTGGGCCAGCGTTCGCAGCAGTTCGAATTCCTTGCTGCGCAAGGAAACGAGCTCCCCGCGCACCCGCACCTCCCGCCGGGCGGAGTCCACCTTCAGTTGCGCCAGATGGATCATGTCGCCCTGCTGAGCGGCCCCGCGCCCCCGACGCAAGACCGCCTTCACCCGCGCGACGAGCTCGCGTGGGTTGAAGGGCTTGGTCACATAATCATCCGCGCCCAGCTCTAACCCCACGATCTTATCCACATCGTCCCCGCGGGCCGTGAGCATGATGATAGGGATGTCTGTTTCCTGTCGCAGCCGCCTGCACACCTCCCAGCCATCCAACTCGGGCAGCATCAAATCGAGGATGACAAGGTCGGGCTGCTCTCGTTTGACCGCGATCAAGCCCTCCACGCCGTCGTAGGCTGCAACCGTGTCGAAACCTTCCCGCTGCAGATACAGGGCCACGAGTTCGACAATGGCGGCCCCATCTTCAATGATCAAGATTTTGGGCATAATTGGGTAGCCCCCAAGGGTGGAATGAATAATCGTATTGTAAAAGAAATGTATCATTTTTGATAAACGCCCTTACGCAGGGCGGCCATCGGCTGAAAACAGCCTGGGGGCTCGCTTCTCCACTACGTTAGCCTAA
>DUEQ01000322.1 GCA_011192085.1 Caldilineae bacterium | reverse complement strand
TTCCGATTTCTTTCGAGAACAATAGACGATGGGCGATGGACGATAGGTCATGCGTCTCCACCATCCATCGTCTATTTCCGAATCTACGCCAACATCGGCATCCAGATGCCCTTCTCCTTGGCTGTTCGAATCGCGATCTCATAGCCAGCGTCCGCATGGCGCACCACGCCCAGGCCCGGATCCGTGGTCAGCACCCGCTCCAGCCGCCGCGCGGCCTCGGGCGTGCCATCGGCGACGATGACCATGCCCGCGTGCTGGCTATAGCCCATGCCCACGCCGCCGCCGTGGTGGAAGCTGACCCAGGTGGCCCCGCCCACCGCATTGATCAGCGCATTGAGAATGGGCCAGTCGCTAATGGCATCTGAGCCGTCCTTCATGGCCTCAGTCTCCCGGTTGGGGCTGGCCACCGACCCCGCATCCAGGTGATCCCGACCGATGACAATGGGCGCGGACACCTTGCCGCCGGCCACCAGCTCGTTGAACTTGAGCCCAGCCTTCACCCGGTCGCCATAGCCCAGCCAGCAGATGCGAGAGGGCAGCCCCTGGAATTTGACCTTCTTCTGGGCCATCTTGATCCACCGCACCAGGTGATGATCGTCAGGGAAGAGCTCAAGAATGGCTTCGTCCGTGCGGTAGATATCCTGGGGATCGCCCGAGAGCGCCACCCAGCGGAAGGGCCCCTTGCCCTCGCTGAATAGCGGGCGGATGTACGCAGGCACGAAACCGGGATAGTCGAACGCGTTGGTCACGCCCGCATCATAGGCCATCTGCCGCAGATTGTTGCCGTAGTCGAAGACGATCGCGCCCCGCTCCTGGAACGCGAGCATGGCCTCCACATGCCGGGCCATGGACTGCATAGCCCGGACCTTGAATTGTTCTGGATCGCTGTTGCGCAACGCCAGCGCCTCGTCGAAGTCCATGCCCGCGGGGTAGTAGTACAACGGATCGTGGGCGCTGGTCTGGTCCGTGACCACATCGGGCGTGACGCCCCGCTTCACCAGCTCGGGCAGCACCTCAGCGGTGTTTCCCAAAAGGCCGATAGAAAGCGGCGTTTCCCTGGCCAAAGCGTCCTCTGCCAGATGCAACGCGTCGTCCAGATCCTCGGCCGCTATGTCCAGATAGGCTGTCTCCAATCGCCGCTGAATGCGATGGGGATCGATCTCCACAATCAGGCCCACGCCCTCATTCATGGTGATGGCCAGGGGTTGGGCCCCACCCATCTCGCCCAGACCGCCCGTCAGCACAAACCTGCCCTTGAGGGACGTCCAACCGTTTTGCGTGGCCAGAGAAGCCAGGGTTTCGTACGTCCCCTGGAGGATGCCCTGGGTGCCGATGTATATCCACGATCCCGCGGTCATCTGGCCATACATGATCAGCCCCTTGGCCTCCAGCTCATCGAACACCTCCCAGGTGGCCCATTTGGGCGTCAAATTCGAGTTGGCGATGATGACTCGAGGTGCGTCCTCGTGGGTCTTGAACACGGCCACCGGCTTGCCCGACTGGATGAGCAGGGTGTCATCCACATCCATCTTACGCAGCGTATCCAGGATGGCGTCGAAGCTGGCCCAATCCCGGGCCGCCTTGCCCCGACCGCCATACACGATGAGGTTCTCAGGGTCTCCCGCCACTTCCGGGTCAAGATTATGTTGGATCATGCGGTAGGGCGCTTCCAGCAGCCAGTTTTTGCAATGCAGTTCGGTTCCCCTGGGGGGATGAATCACGCGACTCATAAGGACCTCCTGTTTTATGAA
>DUEQ01000321.1 GCA_011192085.1 Caldilineae bacterium | reverse complement strand
TCCAATGGGGCGATGGGACCAGATTCACTGGCTCCATGATGATAGTCATAAATCATGATCTTGAATTCGTCGGAGACCGCACCCAATTTTTCCCAATCCTGCGCCTGGGGGCCGCCCCACGCGCCTCCCTCCCTCATTTTGGGGTGGACGGTGGTGGAAAGTAGCTTATCTTGGGCATGCAACGCCGCGGCCAGGTCCACGATAAAGGTGGTGAACGCCTCCCGATCTTCGGCGTAGAGGCTTTCATAGTCGATGTCGATGCCGTCGTAGTCGTGCTCCACCACCAATTGGACGATGGCGTCGATGTGCGCTGCTCGTCGCTCCGGATCATGGATGATGGTCGCCACTCGTTCCCTGTCGAAGCCGCCATTGAGGATGGAGGGAATGATGCTCATGCCCGCCTCGCGCGCGATCTGCAATCCCTCCTTGCTCTGCATCGCGCCCTTGATCTCGCCATCCGCAGCCAGTTCGTACCAGAAGAAATTGACTTCGCGGATCACGCCCGCATTATCGGTGAGGGTCTGCTGCTCCAGAAAACCCAGATAGGGAGCCCAGATGGAGACCCGATAGGAGGGAGATTCAGGGATGGGGGCGGGTGTGGGACTGGGCGCAGGCGATGGTTTGGGCGTTTCCTTTGTGCGCGCGGCAGTGCATCCCGTCAGGGAAATGAGGAGGATGGTCAGCAGAAAAAGGATCTTCGAGAGATGGATGGCGGCTTTCACTTGGGTATTCGATTCAAGATCTATCCTGTTTCGGCATACTCGGCCCGCAATCGCTCCATCCGAGCCACACTGTCTTTCAGACCACCTGGACGACTGCGGGCCAGCCATAGCTCGCGGTACGCGTTGATGAGTCCATCCACTTCCTCGGCCAATGTGCGGCGCAACGCGATATCCTCTCGGCCCGCGCGATGACTTTGGATCCAGACGATACGGCGACATGCATGCCACAACATGCCCGCCACCCAACTGAACTCGCGCTGGATGAGTTGAGCATCGGATCGCTGCATCCGCGCCTGGGCCAGGGGCTCCATGATGGCGCTGATGGACGACAACACCCCATGGCACGCTTCCCGGTTGAATCCCTCACCCTGTCCAATGCCGGTCTGAATTAAGGTCTCGGCATCGGTCTGGAGCACGTTGAAGAAAAGACTGCTGTTGGGGATGAGTGCATCCAAATGTTTGTACACATTGCCCAGATCATAGGTCAGTTTGCCCATCACGCCAGCTTCATCTCTGAAGACAAACAGGTCCAGGGCGGCGGGGATGTCTAGTTCCGCGCTGGCGGCGTGATGCCATGCTTCGGCCGCGCCCAACAAAAAGCCTAGGTAACTTACGGGCAGAGGTTGCCAGTGTCCTTCATCGCCCCAGTCGGTGATGAGATACCCGATGGCCCCATGTTTGAGACCGTTGTCCGCCGCATTGCGCAGGTTGCCGATGGCGTTGTCGGTGCGTCCGGCCAGGGTGCGCCAGCTGGACGTGCCCGGACAGACGTAAAAGGGAATGCCTGAGCGGGCAAAGATCGCTCCGTGCGCGTCGAAGGGATGGTCTGCTTCATACCCCCATTCCAGTGCGATAGCATCCCGGGGAAGGTCGGGCGCCAAGTCGGGATGTTGGATGATGATGTCGCCCCAGAACTGCATGGTGTGTTCTCGAGCAGTCACCTCCCGATAAAGCTTCAACAGGAAGTCGAGATACACCCTGCCGACACCCTCTTTCTCCACGCGCGCCTTGCTGGCTCCCTGGCCTAAATCGAAGACCTCATCTGCATTCACATTGACCTGACGGCTGCTGAAGTGGGGTAATAGTTCATCCAATAGCTCGCGCACCAGGGCCAGACTTTTGTCGTTGGGGATGAGGGTGAAGGGCTCATCATAACGTTGCCCCCAAGGCGCAGTCCATCCGTGCGGAGCTTCGGCCAGATGCGCATAGGGTTCATGGATGAGCCAGCGGGTCATGTGACCGAAGGTGTTCTGGTTTGGCGTCAACTCGATGAATCGCTCTCGACAATA
>DUEQ01000320.1 GCA_011192085.1 Caldilineae bacterium | reverse complement strand
TGCCCGGTGCGGTGGGCGCAGGCTCCTTCTGGAAGGGCATGACCGACTGGATCGCAGGCGCCATCGACCTGGACACGGCACTCAAGGAGATCGACGCAGCCTGGCCCCAGGAATAACATCCTTCCATCAAAGGCGCCCTCGGCTCCATCGGGCCGGGGGCGTCGCTCCCTCTGATTCTTTGCCTCTTTTTCCCTTGGCGGCTTTACGCCTTTGCGTGAGACCTATTTTCGAAACAGGAGAAAATCGCTTATGACCTCAAGCGCTCCCGGAGCCATGGGCTCCCTGCGCCGACTTTGGAGCTGGCTTCTCACCAACACCCTGCGCCTGCTTCTGGCCGTCATTGTGCCCGTCATCACCTTCGTGGTGCTGTGGCAGGGTTTCATCTTCCTGCGAGATAGCCAGGCGCCCAAGACCATCATCGCGGTGGTGGCCATCGCGTGGGGCGTGGGCGGCGTCGCCATGCTCTTTTTCGTCACGAACTGGCTGGTCGAGCAGCTTCCCGGATCCTGGGTGCGGCATCTCCAGCCCTACATCTTCATCGGTCCCGCCGTCGCCATCATCTTCTGGTATCTGGCCCTGCCCGCCATCCGCACCTTCATCATCAGCCTCTACAATTACAACAGCTCCGAATTCGTGGGCGTGCAGAACTACATCGACGTCTTCACCGAGCGCTTCATGCTGGAAGCCTTTCGCAACACCATGCTGTGGATCATCTTCGGAGCCGCCTTCTCCGTGGCGTTTGGGCTGCTCATCGCGGTGCTGGCCGACCGCAGCCGGTTCGAGAAGCTGGCCAAGAGCTTCATCTTCATGCCCATGGCCATCTCCATGGTGGGCGCCAGCGTCATCTGGAAATTCGTCTACGCTGTGCGAGACCCCGCGGACCCGCAGATCGGGCTGCTGAACGCCATCGTCGTGGCGCTGGGAGGGGAGCCCAAAGCCTGGATTCAACTGGTGCAGCCCTGGAATAATCTGTTCCTCATCGTCATCCTCATCTGGTTGCAGACGGGCTTCGCCATGGTCATCTTCTCTGCAGCCATCAAGGGCATCCCCCAGGAGCTGCTGGAGGCGGCGCGGGTGGATGGGGCCAATGAAATCCAGATTTTCTTCAAGATTATGATCCCCTACATCATGGGGACTATCATCACGGTGACCACGACCATCGTCATCTTCGCCATGAAGATCTTCGATATCGTCATCGTCATGACGGGCGGCCAATTTGGCACCGAGGTCATCGCCACCCAGTTCTACCGTCAGTATTTCACCAATCGCAATTTCGGGCTGGGCTCCGCCATCGCCATCGTCCTACTCATCGCGGTCATCCCGGTCATGATCTACAATCTCAAACAGTTCCGCAGCGAGGAGGCGTTCTGATGGCTGGCAAGAAGCAAGTTGCCAGGAAGGGATCCTGGCTGGTGGATGGCGTGCTGATCCTCCTGATCCTGCTGTGGACCATCCCTACCCTGGGCATTTTCATCTCATCCTTTCGCACCGCGTACGATATCCAGACCTCGGGCTGGTGGACCATCTTCCCCCATCGGGAATGGCAGGTCACCGAGGAGATACCTATCCCCAAGGAGCTGGACAAAAATGGCGTCATGACCATCGCCGGGGCCACGGGCGCGTTCAAGGAATTCCGCGCGGGGATCGAAACGCCCGATGGCCGCCGCGTGATCTGGATCGGCAACAAGCGTCTGGGCAAGATCCAGATTCAGGAGCGGGTATGGACCATGCGCACCGATTTCACTTTGCAGAACTATCAGGAGGTGCTGGCGGGCAAGGAGTATGAGATCAAGCAGCCCGATGGAAGCGTCAAGGTCGAGCAGGGCGCAGACCTGTCCAACGCCTTCCTCAACAGCCTGATCGTCGCCATCCCCGCCACGGTGATCCCCATCCTCATCGCCGCGTTCGCCGCGTATGGGTTCGCGTGGATGCGTTTTCCGGGCCGCCGCGTGCTCTTCATCATGATCGTGGCCATGTTGGTGGTGCCATTGCAGATCGCCCTGGTCCCCATTCTGCGGGACTACACCCGGCTGAATCTGAACGGCACCTATCTGGCGGTGTGGCTGGCCCACACTGGCTTCGGTTTGCCTTTGGCCACCTATCTGTTGTTCAATTACATCAATAGCCTCCCTCGCGACATCCTGGAATCCGCGTTCATCGACGGCGCGTCCCATTTCACCATTTTCGTGCGCCTCATCCTGCCCCTCTCCATCCCTGCGCTGGCCTCCTTCGCCATCTTCCAGTTCCTCTGGGTGTGGAATGATTACCTGGTGGCGTTGATCTTCATCGGCGCCAAGCCCGATGTGCAAGTCCTGACCATGCGCATTGCCGAGATGGTGGGGTCGCGGGGCAACGACTGGCATCTCCTCACCGCGGGCGCGTTTGTGTCCATGATCCTGCCCCTGATGGTGTTCTTTGCGTTGCAACGCTACTTCGTGCGCGGCCTGCTGGCCGGTTCTGTAAAAGGATAAGCTATGCCCGAACAGCCCTGGTGGCAAACCGCCGTGTATTACCAACTCTATCTGCGCAGCTTCGCGGATAGCAACGACGACGGCATCGGCGATCTGCAAGGGGTCATCGCCCGGCTCGATTACCTGCAATGGCTGGGCGTGAACGCCATCTGGCTGTCGCCCCATTATCCATCCCCGAGGGTGGATGACGGGTATGATGTGGTCGATCATGTCGACGTACACCCCGATTATGGCTCGCTGGCGGATTTTCGGGCGCTTATCGCCGCTGCCCACGACCGGGACATTCGGGTGCTGATCGATCTCATCCCCAACCATACATCAGATCAGCACCCCTGGTTTCAGACATCCCGTCGTCGCCAGGCCCCCTACGAGGATTTCTATGTGTGGAGCGACGACGACGCCCGCTATCAGGACGCGCGCATCATCTTTCTGGACACCGAGACCTCGAATTGGGCCTGGGATGAGATGCGGGGACAGTACTATTGGCATCGGTTCTATCGCCAACAGCCTGATCTGAATTACGACAACCCCCTGGTACAAGAGGCCATGCTCGATGTCATGCGTTTCTGGTTGGACCTGGGGGTGGATGGTTTTCGCGTGGACGCGGTGCCCTACCTGTTCGAACGGGAGGGGACGAATTGCGAAAACCTGCCCGAGACCCACGCCTATCTCAAACGGATGCGGGCCATGCTGGATGCGGAGTATCCCCACGCGGTGATGATGAGCGAGGCCAATCAACCGCCCGTGGAGACCCTGCGCTATTTCGGCGACGATCCCGGCGATGAGTTCCACATGTGCCTGCATTTCCCGCTGATGCCTCGCCTGTTCATGGCTCTGGCCCGGGGCCATCGTCACCCCATCCTGGACATCTGGCGTGCCACGCAGCCCATCCCCGCGGGATGCCAATGGGCCACGTTTCTGCGCAACCACGACGAACTCACGCTGGAGATGGTCACGCCAGAGGAGCGGGCGTGGATGTGGGACGTGTACGCGCCCGCACCTCGGATGCGCCTGAACCTGGGCATCCGCCGCCGTCTGGCCCCCCTGCTGGAAAACGATCGACGCAAGATCGAGCTCCTGTTCTCCCTGCTTTTCGCACTACCCGGCGCGCCCATCATCTATTATGGGGATGAGATCGGCATGGGCGACAACATCTGGCTGCCCGACCGCAACGGCGTGCGCACACCCATGCAGTGGGACGCCACGCCCAACGCGGGATTCTCTCGGGGCCGCGACCTGCCCACCCCGGTCATCGACGATCCGGTCTATGGCTATCAGCGCGTCAACGTCGCGGACCAACAGCAGGACCCGCACTCTCTGCTCCACCGCGTGCGCCAATTTATCCACCTGGCCCGCGCCCATCCCTTCCTGGCCTCCGCACCCATCCACTTCCTCGACCATCCCCATCCCGGCATCCTGGCCTTCGAACGCCCGACCGGCTCAGGCCAGGTCCTCTTCCTGCACAATCTCAGCGACGCCCCCCTCACGCTAGACATCCCTCCCGCGCGGGACATGCTCACCCAACAGCCCCTGTCATCGCGTCAGCTCACCCTGCCGCCCTACGGGTATCGATGGCTAAAGTTAACAGAGAAAAGTAAAAATGTGAGGTTGTAGTGAAGCAGCCAACCGTGAACTTCGAATTGTGAACTTCAAACCCATCATGCACATCGCCTTTCTCAACCCGCAGGGCAACTTCGATCCCCGCGACAGCCATTGGACCGAGCATCCCGATTTCGGAGGACAGTTGGTCTACGTCAAAGAAGTCGCCATCGCGTTGGCCCGCGCCGGCCACCGCGTCGATATCCTCACCCGCCAGATCCTCGACCCCGCCTGGCCCGAGTTCGCGTCCCTCTTGGACGGCTATCCCGGCGTCGACAATTTGCGCATCCTGCGCATTTCCTGCGGCCCGCGGCGCTTTCTGCGTAAAGAGGACCTGTGGCCCTGGCTGGGCTCGGAATGGGTCCCCCGCATCCTCGCATTTTACGAGGAGGAGGGCGGGCTGCCCGACATCTTCACCGCACATTATGCAGATGGCGGGCTTAGCGCCGCGCTGCTGGAGCGGCGCACCGACATCCCCTTCACCTTCACGGCCCATTCCCTGGGCGCACAAAAGCTGGAGAAACTGAGCGCGCCCCCCGCGGATTTTGCCCAGTTGGAGGCCCGATACCACTTCCGCCAGCGCATCGCGGCCGAGCGGATCAGCATGAACCGGGCGGGGGTTATCATCACCAGCACCCGCCAGGAGCGCATGCGGCAGTATGGCCATCCGCTCTATCGGGGCGCGGTGGATGTGAACGACGACCGGCGTTTCGCGGTGATCCCGCCGGGCGTGAATCTGCGCATCTTCGCCCACGACCGGGCGAGCAACCAGGAGGCCGCCACCCAGGCAGCCATGGAGGCTAGCCTGGCCCGCGATCTGCCCCCCGCGCGCCGCTCCCTGCCGCTCATCCTCATCGCCGCCCGGCTGGACCCCAAGAAGAACCATCTGGGGCTCTTCCGAGCCTACGCCCAAAGCCCCGAACTCCAGGCCCGCGCCAATCTCGCCCTGGTAGTGCGAGGAACCGATGCGCCTCTGCGGGAGATCGAGCGCTTCCCGGCCCACGAGCAGGCAGTGTTGCGAGCCTGCTGGGAGGTCGTCCAGGCGCATGGGCTGGAGGATAAGGTTGTCACCCTGGCGCTGAACAGCCAGCAGGCCCTGGCCGCGGCTTATCGCCACCTGGCGCAGCGCCGCTCCCTGTTCTGCCTACCCGCGCTCTATGAGCCATTCGGCCTGGCTCCGCTGGAGGCCATGGCCGCGGGCCTGCCCGTGGTGGTCACCCGCCACGGCGGCCCCAGCGAAAGCCTGCGGGATGAGATCACGGGCAAAACTTTCGGCGTGCTCGTGGACCCCGACGACCCCGCGGACATCGCCCGCGGGCTGCTGCGCCCCTTGCAGGATGCGGCCCTCTGGCGACGATTGCGTCAGGCGGGCATCCAGCGAGTGCGAAGCCGCTATACCTGGGAGCAAACGGCCCGAGGCTACGAAACCGCGCTTCGGGCTGTGCTGGCCGCGCGAGAGCCCATCCCCCAATGGTTCCTCAACCCCGCCATCCCCGACCTCCCTGCTCTGGATGTTGACAATCGTCTCTCCGCTGTTGCCCAGACTTAGATCTTGCTATGCACCTATATCATCTTGTGCAACCCACGCCGGCCACCGTTCCCACACCCGCTTCATCGCCCGATCTCGATTTCCTTGGGATCGGCGAGCTGTTGGTCGACTTCATCGCCGACGAGGCGGGCGCGCGCTTGCAGGACACGCGGCGGTTCCGCCGCCATCTGGGCGGGTCTCCCAGTCACATCGCGGTGAACATGGCCCGGTTGGGCGGGCGAGCCGCGCTCATCGCCCGAGTGGGCGACGACCCCTTCGGACGGTTTCTGCGCGCGGAACTGGAACGGCAGGGCGTGATCACGCGCGGGGTGATTACCGATCCTGCCAGCGCCACCAGCCTCGTTTTTATCGCCCGCAGCGCGACCACGCCCGAATTCATGGCGGTGCGCGGGGCCGACGCCAGGCTGCAAAGGGCGGACATCCTGCCCGAGCTCATCGACCGGGCCCGCATCATCCACGCTTCCACCTTCGCCCTGGCCAGCCCCTCCGCCCGAGAGGCCATCCACCACGCGTTCAGGATGGCCCGCGACCGGGGGAAGCTCATCTCCCTGGATCCCAACTACAGCCCCCAGCTCTGGCCCGACCGCGACGAAGCCCTACGCACCTTGGCGCAACTCTATCCCCTGGTCACCCTGACCAAGCCCTCGTTGGATGACGCACAGCGGTTGTTCGGCCCCAACCTCTCCCCCCAGGCCTATTTGGCGCGCTTTCACGATTTAGGCGCGGAGGTCGTCGTCCTGTCCATGGGGGCGAGCGGGGTGCTGATCTCGCCAACTGACGCGGACCCCATCCACATTCCCGCCCACGCCCTGCCGGTGGTGGACGCCACGGGCGCGGGGGACGCCTTTTGGGCCGGATTCCTCACCGCTCGGCTGGAGGGGAAATCCTGGCGACTGTGCGGCCTGTTGGGCCGGGCCGCGGCCGAGCTCAAACTCCAGCGCGTGGGGCCATTATCCAACGATGTGGATAGAGAGGCGCTTTGGGAGAGGGCGCTGGCGGATGTTGAGTTGACGTAAAATAGTTTTGGCGGAGATAGCGACACTCAGACTATTCGCTTGCTGAGACGGCGAGGTTGATCTACAATGCGGGCGTGACCTCCCCGCGCTTGCTTCTGCCTAAGTCCATTTATCAGGCCTTGGTTGCCCATGCCCGCGCCCAATATCCCAACGAGGCTTGCGGCCTGCTTCGGGGCCGGGCGGGACGCGTCAGCGGCTTTTTGCCTGCGCGCAACATCGCCCCCACGCCACGTTCCGATTACGAGGTGGACCCCGAGTCGCTGCTGCAGGCCTTGAGCTGGGAGGATGAGGGGGATGAGCTCATCGCCATCTTTCACAGCCATCCCACCAGCCCCCCCTACCCCTCCTTCGTCGACGCGGCCAAGGCCTTCTATCCCGATAGCGTCTATCTCATCCTCTCGCTGCAACAGCCCCGCCACCCCGAGCTCAAGGGCTTCCATCTCCGCTCCGAGGCCGCTTTCACCCGGACGCAAGCCCGCGCCATGCGCCAGGGCATCCCTTTTGTGCAGGTCCGGCCCGGCTTGTGGGCCTACCGCATCCCCTCCGAGGGTGGCGATGAGGGGCGGGGTGAGGACGTCTGCCTGGTGTATGATCGCGAGGATGGTCCTATGCGCCTGATCCACATCCAGCCCGTTTCGATTCATATCCTGCTTTGAAAGGGGTTCGTTGCTTCATGATGGCGCATCGCACCCCGCGCTGACGCCCGTGAGTTCGCTCGTCCGCACCCAGATGGCGGGATTAGCGCCCACTTGGATGGGGAGTCCGCCTGCTTACATGAGATGACGTCAGGCGGGATAAAAAGTTACGGGGAGCCTACTACGGGGCAGGGTGGGATGGTGTAAATTTTACACGAAGTATTGATTCCCAAGGGCGTTTGTGTTATGCTTCAGTGTCATTAGGCATTATCATTGGATTTCCT
>DUEQ01000032.1 GCA_011192085.1 Caldilineae bacterium | reverse complement strand
TGGAGAAGATCGCCAGGAATTTCACTCGTTCCAGCAAGGGATGGCTTTCATCCTGGGCTTCTTCCAACACCCGCCGGTTGAACTCCAGCCAGCTTAACTCCCGATTGATATACAGGGAGGGGGCGTCCAGATCGGACGCTTTTTCGCCGCTAGGTTGGCGCGAGGAGGCGAGGATGGGCGCGTGGCGATAGGGCGTCTCCTCCAACGACGCGGTCAAATCCACGTCCACATCATCCACCGCGCGTTTGGGCGCGGCGCCGATGCTGACTTCGGCCTCGGTGGCGTTGAGGGAAGCGTCGGGATCGTTCATGGCGAGGGATTCCTGGAGGTGAGTTCGGGACCGGTTGTCTGACAAACGTCGCTATCTCCGCTATCCCATGGATGGGGGCTATCCTCTTTTTATCACATTCCATCGCATTATGCCAGGACGGCGATCTTTGCGTCATCCGACACGATGGCGTTGGCCGTCGGCGTCAGGCGTAAAACGTCAACTGCCATGTCTTGTTGCGAAAGCTGTCGTGACGGCGGACCTGTGCCGTTGTCTGCAATCTATCTTTTCGCCGGGCAGGCGCTTATGGTAAAATAGGCTGGGCCATCCCACTCCCCTCGATACATGCCGCCATGCTCGACCTGGCTATCGTCATTGTCAACTATAACACCAAGGATTTGCTACGCGCCTGCCTTCGTTCGGTGTACGCCAGCGAGGGCGATTTTTCGTATCATGTCACCGTGGTGGACAATGCCAGCCAGGATGGCAGCCTGGACATGGTGCGGGCGGAGTTTCCCCAGGCCCGAGCCATTGCCGCGCCTGTCAATGGCGGCTTTGCATACGCCAACAACATCGGGCTGCGGACCTATGGGTTTGGACAAAACAGGCCCCTGGAGGCGCTGCCTCGCTACGCGCTCCTCCTGAATCCAGACACCGAAGTCCCTCCCACCGCCCTGGCGGAGATGCTAGCTCTGATGGATGCGCGACCTGAGCTGGGCGCGTCGGGCCCGCGCCTTATCCTCCCCGATGGTCGCCTGGATAAGGCTTGCCGCCGGGCTTTTCCCTCGCCTATGTCCTTCGTCTACCGCGGGCTGGGGCTGAGCAAGCTCTTCCCCACCCATCCCCGCTTCGCCCAGTATAACCTCACCTACCTGCCCGAAGACCAGGAGTCCGAGGTGGACAGCGTCGTGGGCGCCTTCATGTTGGTGCGTCGCGAGGCTCTGGAGGCCGCGGGCCTGCTGGATGAATCCTTCTTCATGTATGGCGAGGACCTGGATTGGGCCTATCGCATCAAGCAGGCGGGTTGGACGATCTGGTACTACCCCCGGGTCGTCGTCTATCATCACAAAGGCGCGGCGTCGAAGGGGAATGTGAAGGCGCGACGGGCTTTCTATGAGGCCATGGCTGTGTTCGTGCGCAAGCACTACAAGGCGCAGACCCATCCCCTGTTCTATGCCGCGATCATGGGGGGCATTGCGCTCAAGGGCGGCGTCGATGTGGGGATGACCTGGCTGCGGCGTCAGTGGATGGAGGCGCGAGGATGAAAGGGCGCTGGCGCTGGCTTTTCACCCTGTTTCAGGTGTTTATCGATTTCTTCGCCATTGGCGCGGCCGTGTTCGCGGCCCAACGCGTCCAGCGATACATCAAGCCGGAGTCGGTGGACCGCTTCCTTCATTACGCGCCCTATGCGTTGCTGTTCGCCCTGGTGGTTATCCTCACTTCCTATCTGCGCCGCGGCTATCACTGGCAGCGCCCCTCCGGCATCCTCGATAGCTTCTCCAAAGCGTTGGGCACGGTCACCATCGCCTTTCTTGTGGCCCTGGCCGCGGTGGTCTTTTTTCTCCCAGATCAGATCAATCCGGGCGTGGCGCCCTTCCCCCGCGGCTTTCTGCTGGTGAGCTGGGGCTTGGGCGTCGGGTTCATCACGCTGGGCCGCTGGAGCTACAACCTCTTCGTCCATCTCCTGCAACGCCGCGGCATCGGTCGGCAGAAGGTGCTGGTCGTGGGCAGCGGTGACATCGGGCGAATGCTCATCCAGAAGTTGCAGGGCTCCCACGATGCCGGGCATAGGGTGGTTGGGTATATCGAAGCCAATGGGGAGGAGATCCGGGTAGCGGACCTGCCGCGTCTGGGCCTGCCCTCTGACATCCCTGAGGTGATCGAGCAGTACGCCATCGACGAAGTGGTCATCGGCCTGCCTGAAGCATCTCATCGGGAGTTGGTGCGCATCATTTCTCTGTGCGAGCGGGAAAAGGTCAGCATCAAGGTCTTCCCCGATGTGTTTCAGATCATGGCTACCGAGGTCTCGGTCAGCGATCTGGCGGGGCTGCCCCTGCTCTCAGTGCGGGATGTGGCCCTGCGCGGGTGGAAGTTATCGCTGAAGCGGGCCTATGACCTGGCCATCGCGGTGCCAGCGCTGATCTTCCTTTCCCCCTTCATGCTTCTCATCGCCCTGCTCATCAAGTTGGAATCGCCCGGCCCTGTGTTCTACATCCAAGAGCGCATGGGACTGGACGCCCGACCATTTCCCATGATCAAATTCCGCTCCATGCGCATCGATGCTGAATCTCGGGGACCAGGTTGGACCACGCCCGACGACCCGCGCAAGACCCGACTCGGGACCATCTTGCGCAAGCTGTCGGTGGATGAATTGCCCCAGCTTATCAACGTCATCCGCGGGGATATGAGCGTGGTGGGACCTCGGCCCGAGCGCCCCGTCTATGTGGAGCAATTCCGGCAATACATTCCCCGCTATATGGAACGGCATCGCGAGAAGGCGGGGATGACCGGTTGGGCGCAGATCAATGGGTTGCGGGGTGACACGAGCATCGTCGAGCGGACGAAGTACGATCTATGGTACATTGAAAACTGGTCCCTTTGGCTCGATTTCAAGATCACCCTGCTCACTTTCGTCCGTATTTTCACCGATCGAAACGCGTATTGACGCGTTAGGAGGCATGATGGCTAAAGAGAAG
>DUEQ01000319.1 GCA_011192085.1 Caldilineae bacterium | reverse complement strand
ACGGCGGATGATAAAGACCGCAAGAGCGACTCCGACCAGATTCCAGAGGGATTCATAGAGGAAGGTGGGGTGAAAACGGGTGTCGGGGCCCAGCACATTGCAATTGTATTGCTGATAATACTGCCTGTTGGCGCAATCGATCTGGATGCCCCAGGGCAAGGTCGTGGGCGGCCCGAACAATTCCTGATTCACATAATTGCCCCACCGTCCGATGGCTTGGGCCAAAAGCACGCCCGCGGCTGCGTAATCGGCCCAGTGGAAGAAATTGAGCTTCTTCCACGCGGTGTAGCCCAGAATGCCGATAAGGCCGCCGATGACCGCGCCATAGATGCCCAGGCCCGCAAAGCCGCCATTGCGGGGAATGAAGATGTCCATGGGGTGTTCTTTGTAATAATCCCAGCCAATGCCCACCGCGGGTCGGGAGAAGACATGGTAGAGGCGGG
Source organism: Caldilineae bacterium (assembly GCA_011192085.1). GTDB lineage: Bacteria > Chloroflexota > Anaerolineae > J102 > J102 > M2005. The sequence goes on along the minus strand of DUEQ01000319.1, from coordinate 4,957 downwards.
CGCCGATGATGCCCAGGATGAGAACGATGATGAGCATGTTCCAGATGTGGTCGGGATCATCCCCGCGCTGTTGCGCCATCCACGAAGCCAGCCACGCGCCCAGCACAGCGCCGGTGGTGAGGATGATGCCATACCAGTAGACGGGGTACGAACCGATGTGAAAAGCAATGGGATCCATAGGGGCTCCAGTAAACAGTGTTCAGTTGGCAATTGACGTGACCAGGGTGCGCACGCCCTCCACCCGGTCGAAGAAGGCGTATTTGTCGGAATCAACGTGATCGTGTGCGGTATAGAGTTCGTATCCGATGATGAGGATATAGCCCGATGCGGTGGCGAGCGGTCCCCATGGCGGGGTTTTGAGCGCGGGGATGAGTTTGACCAGGGCTAATAGGCGGATGAGCGTCGCAGTCAGCTTATTGCGCCCGCTGAAACTGCTCTCCAGGGCCAGGATCTTGGGCGTGAGCCGCGCCAGGTCGCGGTCGGGGCCTTCATACGCCTGGATCATCGCCCGCCCTTCTTTGTAAATCCCCTCCGCGTCGAGGAAGTCCCCGACGTAGGCGGCGACCGCCATCTTCTCTTGCAACTTCTCCAGAGCCTGGCCCGCGATGTCCTCGATCTGCGCCAGGTTGTCTTCGCCCACCAGGGCCAGCAACTTGCGCAGGGCCTCGCCCGCCAGGGCGGCGATGGCGTCCGCGCCCAAATCCTTCAGCAACTGCCGGAGATCGGCCCCAGCCAGCTTCAGGGCCTCGCGCAGCACGGCCATGTTCAGCGTCAGCGCGCCGGTGATGGCGTCGGAGATGGTCTCGGTGGTTGCATCCTGGATGCTGTTGAGAACCTGGTAGATCGCGGCTAACAGGTCTTTGTCTGCGCCCCGGTAGCGGGCCGGGCGCAGGGTGGGACGGAGGAGCGCGTCAGGATCGGTCAGGCCTGTCTGGATCAAGGCCCAAACATCCTCGCCACCCCGCACGACCTGCTCGGAGGGCCCAGCCAGTCTCTCGGCCACGGCCAGGTCGGCCGCGGCCGCGGCCAAAAGCTGCACCTCGGCCCGGCTGCGGGCCTCTGCGGTCTGGGCGGTGCGCAACGCCGCTGCCAGCGCCGTCCCCGCGTCTCGACTCTCAACGAGCAAAGGCTCCGCCCCTGCCGCGGGCGCAGATGTCGCGCCGCGCTGCGCTGGGGGGGCGAAGAAGGCCTGTAAATGGCTCAGATAATCGGGGGAAATGGCGGACATGGCGCGGATTCCAGGTCTGGCAAGGGTGGGAGATGGCAGTCGATGGAGGTTGCACGGCAGGTTCGCGGCCATCGGACCGTACGCATTATAGCGCCAACCGCGGGGATCGAGAAAACCAGGGAGGGGATGGAGATGAAAAGTTGGATAGAAAATGCTATACTCAATGGAGTTTCGACCATCCAAACCCGCCGGCCCGCAATCCGATCGGATACAGGCCCATAAACCGGAGGCGCGCAATGAACCTGCCCCGAATCCCTTTCGCCCATCTCCCCACGCCCGTCGAACCCCTGCCCCGGCTCTCCGAGCAGTTGGGCGGCCCCGCGCTCTGGGTCAAGCGGGATGATCAAACAGGCTTGGCGTTGGGCGGCAACAAGACCCGCAAACTGGAATTTCTGGTGGCCGAGGCTCTGGCCCGCGGCGCGGATGTCTTGATCACTGGAGGCGCGGCTCAATCCAACCATTGTCGCCAGACCGCGGCCGCGGCGGCTCGATTCGGCCTGGCCTGCACCCTGGTGCTGACGGGAGAGCCCCCAGGTCAGGCCAGCGCCAATCTGCTTCTGGATCAGCTTCTGGGAGCGGAGATCGTCTGGACATCCCCCCAGGAGCGCGATGCGACCATGCGCCATGTGGAGCGAGCGCTGCGCGAGGGAGGGCGCACCCCCTACCTTATCCCTTACGGCGGCTCCAACGAGACAGGCGCGCTGGGTTACGTGTTCGCCATGCAGGAGCTCATGAACCAGGATGTGCAGCCCGACTGGATCGTCGTGGCCTCGTCGTCGGGCGGCACCCAGGCGGGATTGACCGTCGGAGCCCGGTTGTTCGGCTTTCAAGGTCGCATCCTGGGCATCAGCATCGACAAGCCCGAGGTCGAACTCAGCCGCGATATCGTGGCCGACCTGGCCAGCCGCACCGCACGGCGGCTGGGCGAGGACATGACCTTCGCCGCCAACGACATCCTGGTGAACGACGGGTATCTGGGCGGGGGGTACGGCGTCATGGACGAGCTGGAGCGGGAGGCCATCCAGCGTTTCGCCCGGACCGAGGCCCTGCTGCTGGACCCGGTGTACACGGGTCGGGCCGCGGGCGGCCTGCTGGACCTCATCCGCCAGGGGTTCTTCAGGTCGGATGACGTCGTGCTTTTCTGGCATACGGGCGGCGCGCCCGCACTCTTTGCCCACGCTTACGCGCCCACCTTGCTCCGCTCATGACCCGTCGATCCTGGCTTATTTTTGCCGCGCGCATGTTGCTGGCCATGTTAGGCGTGGCCCTGGCGTGGGCGTGGTTGATGCGGGGCCAGGACGCGACCTGGGAGCGTTTACAGAAGGGAGAGCCCCTGCGCGTGGCCATGGATCCCAGCTTTCCACCCTTCGAGAGCGTGAATGGACAAGGGGAGCTGGCAGGTTTCGATGTGGACCTGGCTCGGGAGATCGGGCGGCGGTTGGACGCGCCGGTGGCGTTTCTGCCCATCGCGTTCGATGGCCTGATCGACGCGGTCATGGCGGGCAAGGCGGATGTGGTCATCTCCGCCTTTCCGCTGGATGAGCGGCTGACTGAAGATGTGCGGTACAGCCAGCCCTACTTCGAAGGGGGGCTGGTCGTGGTCACGCTGGAGGAGGGGGGCGTCACCTCACCCGAACAACTGGCCGCGGCCCGGGTGGCGGTGGAATGGGGCGGACAGGGGGATGCCTGGGCTCGACAACAAGGGTTGGATTCGATTCTGCGGATGGAGACGCCGGGCGAGGCGTTGGCCGCGGTGGCGTCGGGCCAGGCGGACGCGGCCCTCGTGGATGCGGTGACCGCGGCCCTTGACGCCGAACCAGGCCTGCGCACCCTCGCGCCGCCCCTGGTTCCCGATCCCTACGTCATCGTCCTACCCAAACTGGCTCCCAAACTGGCGGACGCCATCGATGAAGCCCTGGCCGACATCCTGACCGATGGCGCGTGGGACGCCCTCGCGGCCCAGTATTTCCCTAACCCGCCCCTGAAGCCCGCATCATCTGGATTCCATCGTCCATCGCCTATTTCCGAGCCAGGAGCGCCTGGACCGCGTCGATAACGTCGCCGATGCGGATGGGGCGGCGGAGATAGCGGGTGACGTGCGGGCGCAGAGGCTCCCATCGGGCCTGGTTCAGCGCGGGGGTGAGCAGGATGGCGGGGCGATCGCGAAAGAGGGTGAGCAGCCCGCGCACCTCCTCGGGCGTGGCGCTTTTATCGCCATACACATCGATGATCAGCAGAGGCGGGTTGATGAGTCCTTTCAACGCCGCGTTGATCGCGTATCGCACGCCTGGGACAGCCATGACCTCATAGCCCCGATCCTGGAGTTCGGCCAGGATGAGGGCCCGGCTTTGCCAGTCGGCCGAGGAGAGGAGGATATCGCGACGCAGCGCCACAGGCCCGGACATCAGTCCTTCTCCCGCGCGATGAGGGCCGCGCCGTGGGTGAGACCGATCACCGCGTCCGCGAAAGTTGCGCTGTGTTCCAGGGGCAATTGCAGGCGATAGGCTGCATCCGCGCCATACTCCTCACTGAGAATCTTTGCTTCATAATCGGGCAGCAGGCGTTGGAGGGGTGTGATGAAGGCGTAGGGAATGACGACCTCCATCGTTGCCATGACCCGATGTTCGGCCAGGGGGAGGGTCGCCAGCGCCTGTTTCACGCCGTCGCGATACGCCCGCGCCAATCCCCCTTTTCCCAACTTGACTCCGCCAAAATATCGGGTGATCACAGCCACGATGTCGCCGATCCCGCTGTGTTGCAGCACGGTGAATGCGGGGCGACCGGCGGCGCCGTGGGGTTCGCCGTCGTCGCTATATCCCATCTGCGCGGCGCTGCCGGGCGGCCCTACCAGATAGGCCCAGACATTGTGGGTGGCGTCGGGGAATTCCTGGCGGATAGTTTGAATGAAGGCGCGTGCATCCGCCACGGTAGGGGCGTAGCTCACCGTGGCGATGAAGCGGCTGCGGCGGATGACCTCTTCGACGCGGTGGGTGCGGGCGGGAATGGGATAGCGGTTGGCGGGCATCATGGGCGACAAAAAACGCCCTGCCAAAAAACAGGACGCGGGGAAGGGAAAACGGGCTGCCCGTCAGTAGCTGAGGACGCGCGGCAGTTCCTTGGCCTGGGCCACCCAAATTCTGACTTGATTCAAGCTGGGAGAACGGCGCACAAGACGTTTCTCGGCGTTCACTTCCAGCAGTTTCTGATGCAGGTTCTCGGGATTGCGCTGGGCGAGTTCAGGCACGGTGTCCACGCCCGCGGCTTCGAGGAGATCGGAATACTCTTTCCCAATGCCTTTGATGCGGAACAAGTCGGCGCGATTGGCCCAGGCCAGAACGAGCTTTTCGCTTACGTCCAGGGGCTCGGCCAGCTCCTGGCGACCTTTGCGCGTGGCGGCCTGCTCCAATAATTGGTCGGTGGTTTGGATGCCAAGCGCCCGGAGTTTTGCGCCGTAGACATCGCCAATGCCTTCAATAGCCTCGATTTTCGCCATGGGGAACGCTCCTGAATTGGAAAGAGGGTGTTTTTGGGTGTCGACGGGTAGTCCGCCCATATCGCCTATACTGATTGCCTAGCATACCATGGCCCGGGGCTTCGTGCAACCTTTATGTCAGCTGTCGAGGCAACCACTCAGGCATGCATCATCGGGTGATTGCAGAAAATGGTGGGCGCTGTTACAATGAATGAATGGAGGTTGCCGATGTCTAGGTTAAGAACTCCTATCTCGTT
>DUEQ01000318.1 GCA_011192085.1 Caldilineae bacterium | reverse complement strand
GCGAAGTTCGGACCGTCACCGGTGACGAGGGAACGCGCGAGCCCCAGCGCCACGACGATGTCTTCCTTCACCTCCTTGACCTTGTCCTCGACGTTGAGGACCTGGCCCTCGGTGCCGTGGGTCTCCACCGTGACGTAGAAGGGCACGACCAGGCCGCTCTTGAGGTCCATCTTGTTGACCATGTCGCGGACCTGCTCGAGCATCTTCTGGTCGGGCATGACCATCTTCTGGCCGAAGGCCCCGCCCACCTTGAGCAGGCGGAACGGGGTGGCCCAGCGCTTGGCGATGGCCTGCTCGGCGCGGCGGTAGTCCCGGAGCAGCTCGATGGACTGGAACGCGGGCAGGACCAGCGAGTTGCCCCGAGGGGAGAAGGCGGGCGCATCCCACTTGAGGTGGAGCACCTGGTCGACCGGCAGGTCCAGTCCTTCGCCGCCCCCGTCGTCCGGGTACTGCCGCGCCTCGACCAGCTGGCCCTGGGCGTACTTCACCTTCACCGAGACGGGGTTGACGCAGATGACCTCCTCGATGTCCTTGCCGTCCTTGGCGTAGCGCTTGAAACCGACGGCATCGCCCTTGACCAGCAGCTGGAGGATCATGTCCTTGACGAAGGCGGAGACGCCGAGCCGGTCGGCGAGCTCTATCGCCTCCCACTTCACGTCCTCGTCGTCGCTGGTGATCTTGATCTCGTCGCCCACGGCGAAGGTGCGCCAGGAGTTGACGCAGTTCTTCACCAGCGGCTCCTCGACGTAGTACTCCCACGCCTTGCGGGCGCGCTCCTCCCAGGTCGAGGGGATGGCCTCTGTGGCGTTCACCCGGCTGAAGACGGAGGGGTCCAGGGCCGCGGCCGCCGCCAGCGGGACGACGAGCACGCCCTGGGTCTGCGTATCCTGCAGCCCGGCGGCCCCGCCCGTCGCGGCGGGCGGTTCTTCCGGATGAGGGGGATTGCCTTGTCTTTCCACCGGTGACCTCGCGGTTTCTGGCCGTGAGAGCGCCACATTCGCGCCGTGTGCGCGAAAGCCGCGCCCTACGGGTCATTTACCGGAGGCGCCGGAGAATCGTCGGAGACGGGGGGATGGCCGGAATCAGAGAATCAGACATACCGTTGCCACTTGTTGATAAGTGGAGACGCATTGTCTGGAGCCAGGAACACGGCCGACGTGCTCAGATGAAGACCGGGTCCGTGACGAGCGGGATGAGGCAGACCGTCTCTTCGCCCACCTGGTCGAGGCGCCCCTGCTCGCGGACCAGCATGGCGCAGCGGACCGCGTCGATGATGTGGTCGTTGCCCTTCGAGTAGACCACCCGGCCGTCGTGCAGGGTGTAGGTGTGCGTCGTGAACTGGTCCTCGATCTCCAGGTCGTCCACCGGGAAGACGATCTGCCGTCTCTGCATGGCGCCGTTGATGAGGCTGGTCATGAGCTCCTTGGTGCGCTTCTTCACCTCGCGGCCGTCGCGCACCGCCAGGGTCGTCATCCCGCCGAAGTCGTAGCCCCGCAGCCGCCCTTCGAGCTGGAGCGGCTTGTACTTGTCCAGCGTCAGGAGCTCCTGCACCACCGCCAGGCCGTTGCCGCCGTTGTCCACGCCGATGCCGGTCGGGGTGAAGTAGCGTTCGAGCAGGGCGATGGCCTGGG
>DUEQ01000317.1 GCA_011192085.1 Caldilineae bacterium | reverse complement strand
TTTCATCGATAAAAGGTCATTCATGTCTGAACTGAATATCACCCAACAAATCCTCGAAGACACCAACGAGCTCCTCCTGAAGGTGGAGGTTCCCCAGGACCGCGTGAATGCGGAATTGCGCAAGCTGGCGAAAAAGCTGGGGCGCAGGATGCGCATTCCCGGCTTTCGGCCCGGCAAAGCGCCCGCGAATCTCATCATCGCCCGTCTTGGCCGGGAGTATCTGCTGCAAGAGTTGGCAGATGATTTGGCTGAGGAGGTGTTCCAGGAAGCCATCAAGGGGGTGGACGAGGACAAGATCGTCCCTGGCGCGGCGCTGCGTCATGTGGAGCTGGAACCGCTCACGTACGAGTTCGCCGTTCCCCTGAAGCCCGAGGTCGATCCGGGCGATTATCGCGCCATTCGCGTGCCCCTGGAGCCCGTGGACGAGGCCGAAGTCCTTAAACGGGTGGACGAAGAGCTCCATCATTTTCTGGAGCATAACAAGGTGTGGAATCCAGTTGATCGTCCGGTGGAATACGGCGATCTGGTCACCCTCAGCATGAAGATGACGGTGGATGGAGAGACCGAGATCGACCAGGATGAATGGGAGATCATCCCCGACGCGGAGGTTCCCACCCTGTCGCCCGAGTTCGACGCGGCCATCGTGGGCATAGAGCCGGGCGAGAAAAAGACCTTCGCCATCGACTTCCCCGAGGATAGTGATTCGCCTTGGGCGGGCAAGACCACGGAATTCGAAGTGGAGGTGAAGGGCGTTAAGGCCGACGAGCTGCCCGAACTGACCGACGAACTGGTGGCCGAGAACACCGAATACGAAACGGTGGAGGCATTCAAGGAAGCTGTGGAAGAAGCTGCACGCGCCCATCTGGCGCGTGACGCCGAGCAAAAATTCAATGCCGAGCTGTCCGAGAAGCTGAAGAAGGGCGCGACCATTCGCTACGCGCCCGCCACCCTGGCCCGCGAGGTCGAGCTCCTGGAGCGGGAGCGGGAAGACATCTACAAGGCGTACGGCTTCGAGTCCACTCAGCAATTGCTCGACCTCCAGGGAAAGAGCATGGAGGCGTATCGCAAGGAGCTGGAGCCCGACGCCCGCACCCGGCTGGAGGATCGCCTGCTGCTGGACGCCATCGCCGAGCGGGAGGGGTTCGAGGTCACCCAGTATGAGCTGGAGCAGTACATTCGGGATGCGAGCCTCGATTCTTCGCAGACGGAGGAGCTCATCGAGGCGATGCAATCCAACGAGGGCTATCGCGAGTTCATCCGCGAGATCGTCCTGCGCCGCAAGGCGTTCAAGCTGCTGAAAGCCATCGCCAAGGGCGAGGAGGTTCCCGCGCCGGGCGAGCATCCAGTGGAAGAAGCGCCCGAGGAACCGGAAGCGGTTGAGGCGGTGGCAGATGAAGCTGACGAGGAAGAGGAAGGCGCGGAATAAGAAGAACGTTCTCCTGAAGAAGATGCCGAATCTGAGGCTGAGGAAACCGAAGAAGCATAAAAACCCGTAAAATGAGGGCGCGGCGGGTCGCAGGTGGCAAGTCAACTTGTGCAGCCTACCTACCACCTGCAACCTGCCACCTGCAAACTTCTCTTTTTACTTTGCGCCTTTTTAGCCACTTGGCGTGAGAATGATAAAAAACAGGTTGTAAAGATCACCATGAACGAAACCCCCATGAACATCCCCCAATCCCTCATCCCCATGGTCATCGAGCAGACAGGGCGCGGCGAACGGGCCATGGACATCTACTCCCTGCTGCTCAAAGAGCGCATCATCTTCCTGGGCACGCCCATCAACGACCAGGTGGCCAACAGCATCATCGCCCAGATGCTCTATCTCAACCATGTGGACCCCGAACGAGACATCCAGCTCTACATCAACTCCCCTGGCGGGCACGTTTACGCGGGGCTGGCTATTTATGATACCATGCAGATGATCCAGGCGCCCGTGTCCACCTGGGCCGTGGGGATCACCGCCAGCATGGCCACCATCCTCCTGGCCGCGGGCGAGAAGGGCAAGCGCTACGCCTTGCCCCATAGCACCATCCACATGCATCCTGCGGGCGGCGGCGCGCATGGCTACACGCCCGATGTCCGCATCCAGTTCAAGGAGCTGGAACGCCTGCAGAACGCAAATTTCTACATCCTATCCAAACACACGGGCCAGCCCATGGAGCGCATCGAGGCCGATTTTGACCGCGATCATTACATGCACCCCCAGGAGGCCCTGGAATACGGCATCATCGACCACATTTTCGGCGAGCCTGATCCGATGCTTGAGAAGAGCGAAGACTGACCATGACCCATTACTGCTCTTTCTGTCATCGCCCCGAACATGAGGTGCAGCGCCTCATCGCGGGTCCGGACGGCGTCAACATCTGCGATGAATGCGTGGGCCTATGCGTCGAGATATTGGAAGAGGAAGGCGTGCCCCCCTCGGCTCAGCAGAAACCCGCCATCACCCTGAGCATGGACCAGGTGCTGTCGCCTCAGGACCTGGTGCGACGGCTGGATGAGTACGTCATCGGCCAGGAACGGGCCAAGAAGGTCCTCTCCGTCGCGGTTTACAATCACTACAAGCGCATCATCTGGGGCCATGAGATCGACGAGGTAGAGTTGCAGAAGAGCAATATCCTCCTTCTGGGCCCAACCGGTAGCGGCAAGACCCTGCTGGCCCAAACCCTGGCCCGCATCCTCGACGTGCCCTTCACCATTGCCGACGCCACCAGCCTGACCGAGGCGGGCTATGTGGGCGACGATGTGGAGAACATCCTGGTGCGGCTGCTTCAGGCTGCCGATTGGGAGGTGGAGCGGGCCGAGATCGGTATCGTCTACATCGATGAGATCGACAAGATCGCGCGCAAGTCAGGCGCCAACCCCTCCATCACCCGAGATGTATCGGGCGAGGGGGTGCAGCAGGCCTTGCTGAAGATCATCGAGGGCGCGGTGGCCAACATCCCGCCCCAGGGCGGACGCAAACATCCCCAGCAGGAGCTCATCTCCATCGACACCAGCAACATCCTGTTCATCGCTGGGGGCGCGTTCGCGGGCATCGAGGAGATCATCGCCAAGCGCGTGGGCGCAGAAGGGCGTTTGGGCTTTGGCGGCGCGCCCATGGAGAAAGCGGCGCTGGAGAAGCGCCGCACCCAGCTCCTGACGAAGGTCAGTCCCGAAGACCTGCTGGCGTTCGGGCTCATCCCCGAATTCGTGGGACGCCTGCCCGTGGTGGTCAATCTCGAACCCCTGGAGGAAGACTCCCTTATCGCCATCCTCACCCAGCCCAAGAACGCGGTGGTGCGCCAGTACCAGCGCCTGTTGGCCCTGGACGGCGTGGAGCTCACGTTCACGCCCGAGGCCCTGCGCGCGGTGGCCCAACAGGCCATGGCCCACAAAACGGGCGCTCGCGGCCTGCGCACCATCGTCGAAAATGTGCTGCTGGACGTGATGTTCGAGATTCCGGGCCGGGATGACGTGGCCAAATGCGTGGTCAACGCGGAGAACATCACCCAGGGAACCCGCCCTCTGCTGTTGAATGACCAGGATCAACCCCTGCTCTGGCGCAGCGACGAAGAACTGGCCAAAAGCGCCTGAGCGCTTCAAAATAAGTCTCAAAGCCTCACGCATGATTACTGATTACTGAACATCCCCATGCCCCTTCCATCCCTCACTATCCACGCGAACATCTGGCTCGAAACCGAGGGGGGGGATGTCGCGCTCAGCCGCTGGCGCATGGAGCTGCTGAAGGCCGTGGATCGGGAGGGCTCCATCAGCGCCGCGGCCAAGGCCATGAACATCCAGTATCGCCTGGCCTGGCAACGCATCCACGACATGGAGGATCGGCTGGGGTTCCCCCTGGTGCAGACGACGGTGGGGGGCCGCGGGGGCGGCGGGGCTCAGCTCACGCCCGCGGCCCGCGTCCTCATCGAGCACCTGGATAAGCTCTTCGCGGCCATCGACGCCTGCGCACAGGAGCGGGGAACGACCCATTTGCATAAGCTGGCGCGGGCGCTGGCGCAAAATAAGGCATAGGGGAACCTCGAAAGCGGTCTCACGCAGAGACGCGAAGGCGCATAGAGCTGTCATCATCCTCTTTGTTAACGACTCACAAAGGAGCGAGGACATGAAGCATCGTCGATTTTTTTGGGCCGCCGATATGCCCGTTCGACATATCGCCTTCCTGACTGTGACGCTGTTCCTGGCCCTCATACTGGCCGCGTGCAGCCCATCGGGAAGCAGTGAAGGGGGGCAAGTGGAGCCAGCCAGGGAACTGGTGCTGGCCACCACCACCAGCACCTATGACAGCGGCCTGCTAGACGCCATCCTGCCCGATTTCGAGGAGAAGACGGGCATCAAAGTGGATGTGGTGGCCGTAGGCACAGGCCAGGCCCTGAAGCTGGGCCAGGCCAAAGATGCCGACGTGCTGCTGGTGCACGCCAAAAGCCGCGAGGAGCAGTTCGTGGCGGATGGCTACGCGCCCTTCCGTCAAGACGTCATGTACAACGACTTCGTCATCGTAGGCCCGCCCGACGATCCCGCAGGCATCCGCGAGATGAAAGACGCGGCCGCGGCGTTCAAGAAGATCGCGGAGGCCCAGGCCGCCTTCGTCTCCCGCGGAGATGAATCGGGCACGCATATCAAGGAGCTGAGCATCTGGGAGAGGGCGGGCGTGCAGCCTGGAGGGGATTGGTATCGCAGTGCGGGGCAGGGCATGGGCGCAGTGCTGACCATGGCCAGCGAGCAGCGGGCCTACACCCTCAGCGATCGGGCCACTTATCTCGCCCGTCAAGACGACCTTGACCTGGCCACCCTCGTGGAGGGCGATCCCATCCTCTATAACCAGTACGGCGTGCTGCCCATCAGCCAGGTTGATGCCCATCAAGATAAATTCGCCGCGGCCATGGCCTTTGTGGATTGGATTACCAGTGTCGAAGCCCAAGCCCTCATCGCCGAATTCGGTCAGGAGACGTACGGCCAGCAGCTCTTTTACCCTAATGCCAAGTAACCCCTGAAGGAACGACGGACGACGCGTGGTCGCCTAACGCCATCCTCCATCCTCTGTCATCTATTTTCCCTTTCACTTATCAGATGAAAACCATCCTCGTTCCACTTTCCCGGCCCGAGCAGGCCGCCATTCTCTCCACCTTCATCCTGCCCGTCGCCCGCGGCGAACGCGCCCGGGTCATTTTGCTGCATATTCGCCGCCCCCTCTTCAATGCAGCTCAGGAAGAAGCTAGCGTAGATGGGCGCGAAGAGGAAGATGACGATTGGTTGGCCGAAGCCGCGCAGCGATTCCAGAACGTACAGGTGGATGTGGAGGTGGCGCGTCGGGAGGCGCAATCGGTGGCGGGAGGCATTCGCGATGCGGTGGCGGAATTCAAGCCCGATCTCCTGGCCCTGAGCTGGCGTCGTCCCGGCCCAAACGAAAGGGTGGACGAGGATGTGACGCTCCACGACCTGCTGATGGATGTGCCCTGCGATCTCGTGGTCTGGCGGGGCAATCAAGCCGCGCCGCCCCCGCACCGGGTGCTCATCCCCAGCGCGGGCGGCCCCAACATCATCCTGGGATTTCGCTTCGCGCAGGATTTCCATCAAGCCTATGGCAGCCGCATCATCGTCATGCAGGTCGCGCCTCAACACGCCAGCGAAGAGGAGGTGCGCGCCATCCAACTCGCCCTGGAAGAGCGCACCCGACAGGCCCTGGCGGGCCTCGCCCTGCCGCCCGAAGCCATCGACTGCCAGGTGGTGCGGGCCGACTCGCCCGAGGAGGGCATTCTGCAGATGGCGACACCCATCCACGCCGACGTGGTCCTCATCGGCGCATCGCGCGAGGGCGTACTCCACCGCATCCGCTTCGGCGAGATTCCAGAGAAGGTGGCAGCCCGGGCCCAGATCCCCGTTCTGGTGATCAAGCGCCCCCTGCCCCGCCGCATGACGCTGTTCCGACGGCTGTGGGATGGCATCGCCGCGATCACGCCCAACCTCACCGAGACGGAGAAGGTGGAAGTCTACCGGGAATCGCGACGCAGCGCCCGCACCACCCGCGACTTCATCACGATGATCGCGCTCTCCACCATCATCGCCACCCTGGGCCTGATCCTCAACGCGCCCGCGGTGATCATCGGGGCCATGCTCATCGCGCCCCTCATGGGAGCCATCATTGCCATGGGGCTGGGCGTGGTTCAGGGCGACGCCCGGCTGCTCAGGCTAGGGATCAGAACCACCTTTTGGGGCGTGCTCACCACGCTTGGAGTCAGCTTCATCATGGAATCGCTGATCCCCTACAACGACCTCACCCCGGAAATGATCGCCCGTTCCGAACCCAACTTGCTGGACCTGGGCGTCGCCCTGGCCGCGGGCGCTGCGGGGGCCTATGCATTGACTCGAAAGCATGTCTCCTCCTCTCTGCCAGGGGTTGCCATCGCCGTGGCCCTGATCCCGCCCCTGTCCACCACCGGCATGGCCCTGGCGTTGCGGTCATGGGAGACGGCGTTGGGCGCGGGCCTGCTCTTTCTCACCAATCTCGTGGGCATCGTGGCCATGAGCAGTTGGATCTTCCTGTCCATGGGCTTCCAGCCCCAATATACGCGGCGAGAACGCATCCGCCTCTTCTCCCAGGGCTGGCGGGCCATCCTGGTCATGATCCTCCTCATCAGCATCCCCCTGGCCGTGGTGACGGTGCAACAGCTCAAGCAACAGCACATCGAAACCGCAATGGCGAGCGCTTTGCGGGAGGAGGTGGTCGCCCTCCCCCACGTGGTCCTACGAGACTGGTCCTACCAGGCCGTCGATGAGGGATACGCCCTGGAACTGGAAGTGGAAGCCGAAGAGCCTCTGTCCCACGCCGATGTGGCCGCGTTACAGGAGCATCTGGCGGATCGCCTGGGGATGCCGGTGGAGATCACGCTGAAGATCATCCCGGTGATCCGGTTGCAGCCCGCGTATCCAGAAGGGGAAATAACCGGAGGTTAGGCGTCACCGATAGACTGGGAAATTGACGACAAATAGCGTCCATCATCACGCCAACGCCCGCTGCAACACACTGTACAAACTCAAATCTCCCTCTCGGCCATCGGCCACGAATTGCTCGACGACTCGCAGTCCCCCACGCGCAGCAAGCTCCCGCACCTCGGCCTCATCCAGCTCATGCGCGTAGCGCATTCCCCCGCCATCCTTTTTCCAATCCAGCAGATAATCCCCCGGCTCCACATCCGCCTCGCTGAGACCCACCGCGGACCAGGGCAGGATTTTGCGACGCATGCGAGGGTTGTGCGTGAACCGCCAGGTGGAAAGGATGAGCGCGCCCTCGGGCTTCATGCACTGCCCCGCATCGCGCACGAACTCGACCCGGGCCTCGAAGCCGGGGATGTGATGCAGCACCGCCAATGCGGTCACCACGTCGAAATAGCCTGAACGTCGATGCCATGCGGGGGTGATCAGGTCCATCTGGAAGAACTCCGCCCGCACCCGTTCCAGCCCCGCGGTCTGCTCTCGGGCGATGGCCAACAGCGCTTCGCTTCCTTCCAGGCCCACATACCGCACCTGATCCAGATGCTGGTCCAGGAAGATGGCAAAACGCCCGTTGCCGCAGCCCAGATCCAGCACTGCGCACCGCCTGGGGAAATAAGGTATAATACGATTCCAGCCCGGCTGCGGGCCGAACCGCGTCCCCGAAAAAGACGCGGCAAACCGCTGATAGAACTCGCGATTGATGGCAAGCAGCCTTTCCTGAACAATGCTTTTCATAACCGATTACTGATTACTGATCACGACTCACTCCATCTTACCACCCCCAATCCCCAGTCGCCAATCTTCCGCCTCCATTCTCTCATCTCCCACGCCCATGCCCACCATCACCCTGGCCAAATGGTCTGACGCGGAAGGCCGCACCCGCGAAGTTCCCACCGACACCGAGGAACTGATGCAGGTGCTGGCACGCATCCGCGCGGCCGAAAACTGGAGCCACAAGACCTATCTGGCCATCGTCAACGGCCACGCCCGGGAGAGGGGCCGCCTCTTCTCCAAAACCGAACTGATGGATGGGTATCGCAAGCTGGTGGCGATGGGGTTGATGGCGAGGGACAGGGAGCTGGAGGCCCGACTGCTGCGCAAGCCCGTGCGCACCCACAGCGGCGTGGCCCCGGTTACCGTGCTCACCAAGCCCTACGACTGCCCGGGCGAGTGCATCTTCTGTCCCACGTTCGTGCGCATGCCCAAGAGCTACGTGCCCGACGAACCTGGAGCCATGCGCGCCCTACAAAACGACTTCGATCCCTGGCGGCAGGTCACGTCCCGGCTGCGCAGCTTCGAGGCCACGGGCCACACCGCCAACAAGGTCGAGCTGCTCATCCTGGGCGGCACCTGGTCCGCCTACCCCAAATCCTACCGGGAATGGTTCGTGCAGCGCTGCCTGGACGCGATGAACGGGAAGGATTCACCCAGCCTGGAAGAAGCGCAGCGGCTGAACGAGGACGCGCCCTATCGCAACGTGGGCCTGGTCATCGAGACTCGGCCCGATGCGGTGAGCGTGCGGGAGATCATGCACCTGCGGCGGTTAGGCGTGACCAAGGTGCAGTTGGGCGTCCAAAGCATGGATGACCGCATCCTGGCCATGAACAAGCGGGGGCACACGGTGGAGGAGACCCGCCGCGCGTTTCGGCTGCTGCGGGGCGCGGGCTTCAAGATCGTGGCCCACTGGATGGCGAACCTCTACGGGGCTACGCCCAAAACGGACTACGAAGACTTCCAGCGCCTGTTCGACGACCCCGCCATCCGCCCAGACGAGCTCAAAATCTACCCCACCTCCCTGCTCAAGGAGGCGGAGCTGTACGACTACTACCAGCGCGGACTCTACCAGCCCTACGACGAGGCCATCCTCATCGACCTCATCGCCCGCTGCAAGGCCCATGTGCCCCGCTACACCCGCATCAACCGCATCTTCCGCGACATCCCCTCCCCCAACATCGTCGAGGGCAACAAGAAGACGAACCTGCGCCAGCTCGTGCAGCATGTCATCGTTGAACATGACCTGCCCCGCTGCCAGTGCCTGCGCTGCCGGGAGGTGCGCCGCCAAAAGGTGACCGAATCTGACCTGCGGCTAGACATCCTGCCCTACGAGACCGACATCAACCGGGAATTCTTCATCAGCTTCGTCACAGCGGAGGACAAGGTCGCTGGCTTCCTTCGCCTTTCCCTGCCCAACTCGCCCGAGGTCGTTCCCATCGATGAGATCAAACACGCGGCCATGATCCGCGAGGTGCACGTCTATGGCCCGGCGCTGGGTTTGGGCCGCGACAGCCAGGGCGAGGCCCAGCATCGAGGATTGGGCTCGCGGCTGGTGGCCGAGGCGGAGCGCATCGCCCGGGCCGAGGGCTACCCCGCCCTCGCGGTCATCGCGGCCATCGGCACCCGCAACTACTACCGCCGCCTTGGCTTCGAGCTCACCCCGTTCTACATGATGAAATCCCTGGCGACTGCTCGCCACGCCGTTCACGGTTCATAGTTCACGGTTCCCGTCGGGCTGCTTGGCGGCGATCTTCCTTTTTCACTTCGTTAATTTTCGCATCAGCCGGGCCAGGCGGCGTTCCAACGCCTCCAGCGCCCGCGCCCGCTCCCTCGGCGACCGCCAGGTCTTAGCCCGACGGATGGCCTCCTCGGTCACCGCTCGGGCTTTTTCCATGTCCCGCGCCTCCCATTCGTAATACTTGGCCAGCTCCACCAGCGCGTTGATATCCTGAGGCAGCATCTCGACTAGGGCCCGCCACCAGACCGCGGCCTCGGCCCGGCGCCCCCGCCGCTTGAACAGCGCGGCCAGCTCCCGCATGGCCTGCGCCCGCAGCGCGGGCGGCAGAGGATGATCCAGGGCCCGGCGATAGGCCATCTCCGCCTGGTCGGAACGCCCCGCGCGGACGTAGATGCGGGCCAGGGCCAGCCAGTCGTGAGGATGCGGATCGTGCAGCCCGGCCAAGGTCGCGGCCATGACGTGGGCCAGGGGCGCCATGCTGACGATATCCTCCTGATTGTGATAGAGCACCGCCTCCATCTCCCGCGCGCTGCCCTCGCCCCGCGCGAAGCGAAACCACAGGCTGGGGATCATCCAGGAGGGAATGTCGAGGCCGCGGCGGTCGTGGCCCAGGATGCGCTGCTCCAGATTGCCGAAATGGCACGCGCCCAACCGCGGCCGCCACAGCCGCCGGGCCGGAATAAGCAGATCCAGGTGGGGTTCAGCCTGGGGCGGGGTCACCCCCGCGAGGATGAAACGGGAACGCAGCAGGGGCCAGTCGAAGGAGCGGCCATTGAAAGTGACCAGGCCCCCCCGCTCCGCCAGCAGCCGGGCCAGATCGGGCAGGTAGGCCCGCTCCTCCGCGGGATTCCGGGCGAAGTACTGCCGCACCACATAGGCGTCCCCCTCGAACGCTCCCACGCCCGTGAGAAAGACAAGGGTTCCCGCGCCTCCGGCCAGCCCCGAGGTCTCCGTATCGAGAAACACGGCCCGCCGAAAATCGAATTCCGAGCTCTCGGCCAACATCCGCACCGCCTCCGCATCCAGGCCCAATACCTCGCCCAGGCTCACCCGTCCCTGCCGATGCGCCAGGGGAAAGCGCAAGATGCGGAGGAGATACCGTCCCCAGGGGCTCTCCACCTCCTCCATACCAGGCAGATGGGCCAGGTCGGTTGCGGACTCGCGCGCATGATGCGCGATCGTGGAGGACTCGACGGGCCTTGGGGTGGGTTCCTCCTGCGGGGCCTCAGGCCCGCGAGGGGGTTGGCGGCGGCGTTTTCGCCCCGCCTGGCGCAGCCGTTTCAGACGAGCGCGGATGTCGTCGGGCATGGGGGATTGGGGATTCGTCGAGATTCGATGGCAGCTCTTCCCACCTCCGACCTCACGCCAGAGCGAGAAGGGGCGTTTCGATCTCATCGAAGATGGGGAACATGCCCTCTTGGGGGCGCCAACAAAGCAGAGTCTCGGGACAGAAGTCCTCCAGGGCCAGGGAGAAATAGGTAAGCAGGCCCGCGCGATCCGCGGGCGTAAGGTCGTAGCGCAGGTCGTAGAGATACTTGGTGAGCACGCCCACGTTCAGGCCCAGCCGGGGCGCGTAGGCCTGGGCGATCTCAGGGATGTGCTGCAAGCCTTCGGCCTTGCTGGCGTAGAGCGCGGGCAGGATGTCGAGCTCGGCCAGCGCGGGCAGGGAGTCGCGGCGCACAGCCCACAGTGCGAAAACGAAAGGCAGGCCCGTCCACTTCAGCCATTCGTCGCCCAGATCGAAGGCGTAGGGCTGGCCCCGGCCGCGGATCTCCCGCCGATGCGCGGACTCGACCAATGCATCGTCGCCAATGAGTAAGGCGGCGGAGGAGCGGCGTAGCATCCCATCCAGGTCTTGCGATTCGGTGGCGTAGCGTGGGGCGATGCGCCAGAAGTGGCGGGCGAGAATCTTGACCAGCTCCACCGAGGTGGCGGATTCGTCGGAGAGCGCGATGCGACAGTTGTCCAGCTCCCGGGGATCGGCCATCCAACTGAAAAGGAGGACGGTTTTGACCGCGCCCAGGGTGGCGATGGCGAGGTCGGGGAGGATGGCGACCTGGTCGGCCAGCCGGGCCGCGGTGATGGCGCTGATGGGAGCCAGGTCGATCTCCCCCGCCATCAACGCCCGGTTGAGCTCGGTGGGCACGCCCCGACGAAAACGCACCGGTTTATCCGCCAGGCGCTCTTGCAGACGAAAGTACAGGGGCTCCACATTGAGGTAGTCGATGACGCCAAGGGTAATCATATGATGATTGTACTTTAGCGGACAGGGTCATGTCCAGCGGGAGGAGGTTATCGGGCGCGTGCCCACGGTTGCCAAATCGCGCGTCCTGCGGGATACTTGGCCCATGGTTCGCATGTTCGTCCTGGCAGCGCTGGGGTTGCTTCTCGCGGCCTGTGGCGTTCCCGACCTCCCGTCGCTGGCCGCCCCCACGCCCTCCTCGAGCCCCGTCCATCCCCTGGCTACGTTCACCCCCGCGCCTGCGGGCGTCCAGATCGCCGCGACATGGTCGGTTGTGCCCGCGGCCCTGGACCCCACCGCAAGAGCGACGCCTGTGGTCACGCCCGCGGCCACCCCCCTTCCCACGTTCTGGACCCCCATCTTCCCCGGCGCGGAGACACTGCGCACCGATGACGGGCTGGTCATCCTCCGGCACGCGGCGGGCCTGGTGCGCTATGGGGTCCATTTCGAACATGATCCCAACGCCGCGCGCACGGTGAGCCAGTGGCTGGAAGCGGATGAAGAGGCCCTGGCTGCGGTCAATTGTGGATTCTATTGGGAGAAGGGCGATGCGTACCTGCACATGGGGCTGCTGGAGGTGAACGGGGAGCGACTGGCCCCGGTGCGGCCCAAATGGGGCGCGGCCTTGGTGGTGCGAGACCATCGTGCGGCCATCGTACGCCAGCCCAAGAAACGCATCCCGCCCATGACCCTGGGCGTGCAGGGCTGGCCCACCCTGTTGTGGGAGGGGGCGATCGCGTCGGGGATGACGGAGATCGATGACGGGAGCATTGCCCGGCGCACCGCTGTGGGCGTGGACGCCGAAGGGCGGGTGCTATGGGTGGTGAACGGGTTTGGCAGCACGCTCACTGCCTTCGCGCAACGATTGCAGGAGGAGGATATCGGACTCATCGCCGCGGTGAATCTGGACGGCGGGGCGTCGACAGGGCTGCGCTGGCGGGAGGAGGGGAGCGAGCAGGATGGCATGGACAGCCTGCCCATCCCTTGTGTGATCACATTCGCGCCGCTGGAATAAACGGTCAACCTGACGCAGCGCACAATACAACTTTGACGCATTGCGTTAGGCTATGCTAGAATGGATGCAAGATTCCATTGGTCCATCCATCCTTACCCATTCTCAACGACGAGGCGCGAA
>DUEQ01000316.1 GCA_011192085.1 Caldilineae bacterium | reverse complement strand
GGTCAAAAAAGGCAAACCCAAATTCGCTCCCACAGGCTGTGAAGAAACACCTCTGGCGCGCGCCCATACACCTCTACCATCTGAAACTGGGTTTCCTCCTGGGCGGACGCTCTCTCCTCCTCAACCCCATCGGACGCAAGAGGGGATTGCCCCGCCAAGCCGTCATCGAGGTTGCGCTGGAAGTCGTTGAGGGATAACGCCCGCGGTCAGAGGACTGCCCGTCGATACCGATGAAATGGTGGCAAATATCAGGTCGCAAGCAGCAGGTGGCAGGTGAGGCTGCGCAGGTTGACTTGCTAACTGCGACCTGCCACCTGCAAACTCATCTTGTTTTGCCTTTTTCTTTCTGTGCGGCCTGGCGCCTTGCCGTGAGACGTCGTACGAAATAGCTTACTCCGGTCGGGCCACGCCTTCGAGATCGGGGATGCGGTGAGCCTCGCCGCGCACCAGCAACACAGGCACAGGGCTGCGGCGCAGCACCTTATCGGCCACATGCCCGTAGCTCAGGCACTCATGTCCGAAGTCCTGATACCCGCGGCCATGGGGCGACATCAAAATCAGATCGATACTGTCCAGGTCCATGACCTCCAGGATATCCTGATCCGGTTTCATCGCCCGAACTACGGTCTTGACGTCGATGTCATTGGCCTGGAACCAGCTCGACAGGCCCTGGAGATACCCTTCCGCCTCGGCCATGGCCTGTTTCGTGGCTTCTTCGACCCATTGCTTCATGGGCTCGGGCGGGTTTTCGATGGAGGGTTCGGGGATCTCCACCACCCGCAACAGGGTGATCTGGCTGCCGAGGCTCTTGGCCAGCTTGATGGCGGTGGGGATCGCGCGCTCCGCCTTGGATGAACCATCCAAAGGGACGAGAATGCGTTGGAACAACGTCATCATAAGCCCTCCTGATGAGAATTGTTGGAAAGGATAGGGTTGCGTCGTCGGCTTTCACTTTATTAGATGCTTCGGGTCAGGCCGACGTTTCCACTTTTCCCCGCAGCAGCCAGTCCTGGCCCACCCGTTCCAGCGTAAGGCCCGTCAGCCGCGTGGCCTCAGC
Source organism: Caldilineae bacterium (assembly GCA_011192085.1). Lineage (GTDB taxonomy): Bacteria > Chloroflexota > Anaerolineae > J102 > J102 > M2005. The sequence continues at coordinate 1,233 of DUEQ01000316.1, read as the reverse complement.
CAAATGCTCGGGCCCCCGACCGCGCACCGGGCCCGGCGCGGCCTCGCCGCCGATGATGAGAGGCGCGAGAAAGGCCCACACCTCCTGCACAGCCCCGACCTCGAAAAAGCTCCCCAACGCGTCACCGCCCCCCTCCACCATGAGGCTGAGGATGTCCCGCCGCCCCAGAAAAGCGAGCAGATGAGGAATGGACGCCCGTCCGGCCTCGTCCGCGGGCAGAACCGCCACCTCCACGCCCTGGGCCTCCAGGGCCGCGCGATGGGCCGCGGGCATGGCCGGGGTGGTCGCGACCAGGGTGTGGCCCGGCAGGTCGGGCGAGAAGATGCGGGCAGTCCGAGGCGCGCGGCCGCGCGAGTCCAGCACGACGCGCAAAGGCTGGTGCGAGCGAGGCCCGCCATCGGGATCGCGCGCGGTGAGTCGTGGATCATCCGCAATGACCGTGCCCACGCCCACGAGGATGGCGTCCACCTGGCGACGGAGCTCATGGGCCCGGGTCCGGGCCTCGGCCCCCGTGATCCATTGGCTGTCCCCCGTGCGGGTGGCGATCTTCCCATCCAGGCTCGCTGCGAATTTGGCGATGACGTAGGGGCGGCCCGTGCGGATGTGGTGGAAGAAGAAGCGGTTGATCTCCCGCGCTTCGGCCTCGCCCAGGCCACGGTGCACTTCCACGCCCGCGGCTGCCATGCGCGCCGCGCCCCCGCTCGCGATGGGGTTGGGATCGGAGGTGGCGTAGAAGACCCGGGCAACGCCCGCCTCGATGATGGCCAGGGAGCAGGGAGGCGTGCGGCCATAATGGTCGCAGGGCTCCAGGGTGACGTACATGTCCGCGCCGCGGGCTGCATCCCCGGCCCGCTGCAGGGCCATGGCCTCCGCATGGGGTTCCCCCGGCCCGCCATGCCATCCCTCCGCGATGATGCGGCCCTCCTTGACGATGACCGCGCCTACGGTGGGGTTGGGGCTGGTCTCGCCTAGATGTGCGCTGGCCAGCGCCAGGGCCCGGGCCATAAAGCGCGAGGGCGCGTCGTGGGGGATGTGTTCATCGCTCATGAAGGCCTATTTTGACGCAAGAGCTTCACATTCGTCAAACCGCCTGCGCCCGTTGGCTGACCAACGTCATGACGCGGCGCGTCTTTGCACAATGATCGATTGTCGAGTATGCTGAATTGTCGCTTGCAATGGCGCAGGCTCCTTTTGATCAATGATGCTCAAAAGGAATATAAACTCATAAAGGAG
>DUEQ01000315.1 GCA_011192085.1 Caldilineae bacterium | reverse complement strand
TGCTTATCTCGGTCCCAGACATTGTGCTTTGTTGTCATGCCTTAGCAGGGACGATTCTATCGCCTGGCCTGATAGTTGGGCGCTTCTTTCGTGATGATCACGTCGTGGGGATGGCTTTCGATGAGGCCCGCGTTGGTGATGCGCACGAATCGGGTCTTGGTGCGCAGTTCCTCCAGATTCCGCGCGCCCACATACCCCATGCCGCTGCGCAGCCCGCCCATGAGCTGGAAGACATAATCCTTGAGATAACCCTTGTAAGGGACCTGACCTTCGATGCCCTCGGGCACGAGCTTGCCCGCGATATTGCCCGGCTGGCTGTTGCTCTGCGCGGTTTGATAGCGGTCGCTGGCCCGGCCCTTCATCGCGCCCAACGAGCCCATGCCCCGATATTCCTTGAAACGTCGCCCCTCGTAGATGATGATCTCGCCGGGCGCTTCATCCAGCCCGGCCAGCAGGCTGCCTAGCATGACCGCGTGCGCGCCCGCGGCCAGGGCCTTGACGATATCGCCCGAGTATTTGATTCCGCCATCCGCGATGATGGGCTTGCCCAGCTCCCGAGCCGCGACCGCGCTCTCCATGATGGCTGTGATCTGCGGCATGCCCGCGCCCGCGACGACGCGCGTCGTGCAGATGGAGCCCGCGCCCACGCCCACCTTGACCACGTCCGCGCCCGCCTCCACCAGCGCCCGCACCCCCGCCGCGGTGACCACATTTCCGGCCAGGATGAGCAGCTCGGGCCAGCTCTGGCGGATGCGGCGGATGGTGTCGATGACGCCCTTGGCGTGGCCGTGCGCGGTGTCGATGGCCACCGCGTCCACCTCGGCCGCGACCAGGGCCTCGGTGCGGGCCATGGCCGCGTCGCCCACGCCGATGGCCGCGGCCACCAGCAGCCGTCCCTGGTCATCCTGGGCCGCGTGGGGGAAATCCTGGCGCTTGAGGATGTCCTTGTAGGTGATCAGGCCCTTCAGGTAGCCCTGGTCATCTACCAGGGGCAGCTTTTCGATGCGGTATTTGTGCAAGATCTCTTGGGCTTCCTCCAGGGTCGTGCCCAGCGGGGCGGTGATCAGGCGCTCTTTGGTCATGAAGTCGCTGACGGGCTGGTCTTCGTGGCGGGCGAAGCGGATGTCGCGGTTGGTGAGAATCCCCACCAGCTTACCCTGCCCATCCACGATGGGCACGCCCGAGATGCGGTAGTGGGCCATTAGGGCTTCGGCCTGAGCCAGGGTGGCGTCGGGCGGCAGGGTGATGGGGTCCACGATCATGCCCGATTGGGAGCGCTTGACCTTGTCCACCTCCCGGGCCTGGTCCTCGATGCTGAGATTGCGGTGGATGACGCCCAGGCCCCCTTGCCGGGCCAGGGCAATGGCCAGCCGCCCCTCGGTCACCGTGTCCATGGCCGCGGAGAGAAGGGGGATGTTCAACTTCAGGCGGGGGTGCAGCTCCGTGCGGAGATCCACTTCAGAAGGCAGGATCGCCGCGTAATCGGGCACGAGGAGCACGTCGTCAAAGGTGAGAGCTTCTGGAATGGATGATGTCATGAGCTTCTCCTATGGAGATCGATAAAAGGAGGATGGAC
>DUEQ01000314.1 GCA_011192085.1 Caldilineae bacterium | reverse complement strand
CCCTCCCCCTTACACCCACATCCACCCTCACCCCGTCACCGTTCCCCTCTCCCACCGCCACGCCATAGGCGAATGGGCGTGGTGGCGTGTGAGTGTGCCCGCGTGTGGGACCTCCGACCTTGGGATTTAGAACTTTTGCGCGAATCTGGCGTATAATTGAAAAAGCGCGTGACGACGAACGTCGGTAGTCACTTTTCGCATCCTATCTTGCCACGAAGGCTCGAAGCACTCGAAGACATGAAGCCATTTCCAATACATCTCCTCCCATGATGCAATTCGACCGTTACACGGAGCGCGCTCAGGATGCTTTGATGCGCGCCTATGAGATCCTCCATCGCTACCAGCACAGCCAGGCCGACACCGAACACCTCTTTCTGGCCCTGCTCGAACAGTCTGACGGCATGGCCCGGCACATCCTCGACGAGCTGGGCGCGCCCATCGACGCCATGCGCGCGGACCTGGAACATCTCTTGGACCGCGCGCCCAAGACGGGCGGCCCCAGCATGAGCATGACCGCAGCGGGGCAGATCTACATCACCCCCCGGCTGCACCGCCTGAACCAGGTGGCCACCGAGGAATCCGCCCGCCTGGGCGACGAGTACATCTCCACCGAGCATCTCTTTCTCGCCATCCTGCGGGAGCGCAACACCCCCAGCGCCAACCTGCTGAAGAAATACAACATCACCCTGGATGTGGTGAAACGCATCATCGAAGAACTGCGGCAGGGGAAGAAGGTCAAGGACCCGCGCTCTGAAACCCGCTTCAAGGCGCTGGAGAAATACGCCCGGGACCTGACCCAACTCGCCGAAGAAGACAAGCTGGACCCCGTCATCGGCCGGGAGACCGAGATCATGCGGGTGATCCAGGTCCTCAGCCGCCGTACCAAGAACAATCCCGCGCTTATCGGCGAGGCGGGCGTGGGCAAGACCGCCATCGTCGAGGGCCTGGCCCAGCGCATCGTCGAGGGCGACGCGCCCGACCTGCTCAGCGGCGTGCGCATCATGGCCCTGGACCTGGGCGCGCTCATCGCGGGCACCCGTTTCCGTGGGGAGTTCGAGGAGCGGCTGAAGGCGGTGATAGATGAGGTGCGGGAATCCGATGGTCAGATCATCCTGTTTATCGACGAGCTGCACACGGTGGTGGGCGCGGGCGCGGCCACGGGCGCGATGGACGCCAGCAACATGATGAAACCGGCCCTGGCCCGCGGCGAACTACGCGTTATCGGCGCCACCACGCCCGACGAATTCCGGCAGCACATCGAGCGGGACGCGGCTTTGGAGCGGCGCTTCGCGCCCATCTGGGTGGATGAGCCCAGCGTGGAGGAGACCGTGGACATCCTGCAGGGTCTGAAACATCGCTACGAGGCCCATCATCAGGTGGTGTACACAGACGCGGCCCTGCGCGCGGCTGTGCGCCTCTCCCATCGCTATGTCGCCGACCGCCGCCTGCCCGACAAGGCCATCGACCTCATCGACGAGGCCGGGGCCAAGATGCGCGTTGCCCTGCATTCCGAGCCCGCGGCGCTGAAGAAGATGAAGCGGGAGCTGATCGACTTGCAGGAGCGGGAGGAGCAGGCCTGGTCGGAGCGAGATTACGCCCGCGGGGCCGAGCTCAAGGCCGAACTCATTCGCCTGCAAGAAGAATATAAGCGCCGTCGCCAGATGTGGCAGGCGCAATCGGGCCTGGACAACGTCATCGACGAAGAGGATATCGCCCGCATCGTCCACGCCTGGACCGGCATCCCTGTCAGCCAGATGCTGGCATCGGAGACGGAGAAGCTGCTGCGCATGGAGGAGTTCCTGCACCAGCACATCATCGGCCAGGATGAGGCCATTGTCGCGGTCTCCGACGCCATCCGCCGCTCCCGAGCGGGCCTGAAGGACCCCCGCCGCCCCATCGGCTCCTTCATCTTCCTGGGCCCCACTGGCGTGGGCAAGACGGAGCTGGCCCGGGCCCTGGCCCAATTCCTCTTCGACGACCCGGACGCGCTGCTCCACATCGATATGAGCGAATACAAGGAGTCCCACACCGCCAGCCGCCTCATGGGCGCGCCGCCCGGCTACGTGGGCTACGACGAGGGGGGCCAGCTTACCGAGGCGGTGCGTCGCCGCCCCTACCAGGTCATCCTCTTCGATGAGCTGGAGAAGGCCCATCCCGAGGTCTGGAACACCCTCTTGCAGATCTTGGAGGACGGGCGTCTCACCGACGGTCACGGACGCACCGTGGACTTCCGCAATACGGTCATCATCATGACCACCAACGTGGGCTCGCGGCGGGTGACCGAGCCCCGCCGCATTGGCTTCCAGGCGGATGCGGGCATGGATGAAGATCGCCTGCTCAGCGACATCCAAAGGGATCTGAAACAGACTTTCCGGCCCGAATTCCTCAACCGCGTCGATGAGATCATCCCCTTCCACGTCCTCACCGCCGATCAGATCTTGCAGATCGTGGACTTGCAAGTGAAGGATATCGCGGCCCGGTTGGAAGAGCAGGGGTTGAGCATCGAGCTGACGGACGCGGCCCGTCGCGCCCTGGCCGCGAAGGGCTACAATCCCGAGTATGGCGCTCGCCCCCTGCGCCGGGTGCTGCAACGGGCCATCGAAAGCCCGCTAAGCAAGCGTCTGCTCCAGGGCGAGTTCGGCACGGGCGACCTCATCATCATCGACGCGGACATCGAAGGCGATCCGCACGATCGCTCAGCCCTGAAAGGGGCTCCTATCACCTTCCGCAAAGGGGAGCCCCGCCCCATCGCCGTGGATTTTCCGCCCGTGGATGTAGAGAAGCCCAGCTCCTGAATAATCGATCCATTGGCATGCCTCCATGCTTGTCGCCCGCGCCCTCTATTTCACCATCTTCGCCGCCCTGGCGTTTTTGCTGCCCTTCCTTTCCCTCTACTATCAGAAGGAGTTGGGGCTGTCCGGGAGCCAGATCGGGGTGTTGACGGGCATTGCGCCCATCGTCACCCTGGTGGCGGGGTCCATCTGGGGGGCGTTCGCCGATGCCAAGCGCAAGCATAAGGGGGTCCTGCTGCTGGCTATCGTCGGGGTGTGGGGCAGCGTTTGGGCCATCTACAAAGCGCCTGGCTTCCTCTTGCTGGCGACGGCGGTGTTCTTCTATGCGTTCTTCGCATCCCCGGTCATCCCTATCGTGGATAATTCGGTGATGACTCTGTTGGGCGAGAGGCGGGATCGATATGGGTTGGAGCGCATGTGGGGGGCGGTGGGATGGGGGGTGGCCGCGGTATTCGCTGGCGCGCTGATCCAGCGCTATGGGCTCTCGTGGGCTTTTTATGGATTTTTCATCCTCTACGGATTGCTGTTCTTCATCGCGCTCCGTTTTCCCGTGCCCGAAGTCTCCATCGCCAGCCAGTTTTGGCAGGGGCTGCGCAAGCTGGCCACCAACGTTCGTTGGCTTATCTTCCTGATGGTGGCCCTGGTGGAGGGGCTTTCGCTGGCCATTTTCCTCAATTTCCTCTTCCTCTACCTCTCCGACATGGGGGCCAGCCGCACCATCATGAGTCTCTCTCTCACCGTGGCCACGTTTAGCGAAATCCCCGTTTTTCTGGCCGGGCACAAGCTGCTGCGGCGTTGGACGCCCGTCCAACTGCTGGCGGCTTCCATGGCGCTCACCGCGGCGCGAGCCTTTCTCTACGTGGGCATGACGGCGCCCTGGCAGGTGTTGCCCATCAGCCTGCTCCACGGCCCCACCTTCGCCATCATGTGGATCGCGGGCGTGGCCTATTCCACCCAGACCGCGCCCAAGGGGCTGGGGGCCACCGCGCTGGCCGTTTTCAGCGGCATGACGTTTGGATTGGGCTCGGCGTTGGGCTCGGTGACCGGGGGGTGGTTGTATCAACACGCGGGCGGGACCGCGCCCTTTGTCTGGGCGGGCGTCGCCGCGATCCTGGCGCTGCTCCCCTTCATCTGGGTGCACCGCCGCACCATCCTTCGGCAGGGGATGGGGCGCCTTGTCTGACTCATCCATCGTTGCTCGTCAGGATGGCTTCCAGGCGGCGATGTCCACCGCGGTCATCAGATCCGCGGCTTCCCAGGCCAGCATCCCGCCTTCGAGCAGGATCAGGTTCTCGAATCCCTCTTGCTTCAGCAGAGCCGCGGCCCGCCGGGCCCGCCGCGTGGTCCGACCCACCAGCACGATGGCGCGGTCGCGGGGGAGCTGGTCCAGGTGCTGGAGGAGGCGCGAGAGGGGCGCATTGCGGGCCTGGGGGATGTGGCTGAGGCGGAATTCCCGCGGCTCGCGCACATCGACCATCAGAGGGGGGTTGGCCTGACGCAGGGCGTCGTAGAGGGCCTGGGGCGAGATGACGGGAAAGGTGAGTTCAGTGGGCGGGATGCGGGGGATGGGGAAATGTTCTGCGGGGCGGGGCAGGTTCTGACATTCGGAAAACACGCGCACGTCGCATTCGTAGATGCAAATGGCCGGATCGAGGACGTGGTAGAAGAAGTGGGAGATGGCCTCATCCTCTTCCAGAAAGTGGTCTTTGCCCAGACGGTGCACGAAACCCAGGTTTTTCATCCGTTCATACACGGGCCCCCGCACTTTGACCAGATACATGTCACCCCCAGCCTCTCGATAGGCCGCGAGGAGGAATTCCAGCATGTGGATGCCGCTGATGTCGATGACCTGGACGTTCTGCATGCGTAGCAGCAGGTAGGTCTGTTCAGGGTGCTGGCGCATGTGGGCCATGATCCGCTTTTCTACGTGATCCACGGCTCCGAAGTAGAGATCGCCCCGGACTTCGATGACGGCCAGTTGGGGGCATTCCGGTTTGTCGGGTTGGTAGATAAGGTGTTTGTAGTTTTCGTCGGGGACGACGGGGACCACTTGGGGTGCGCTGGTGCGCAGGATGTAGCGGCCCAATGACATGACGATCCCCAGCAGCACGGCGAATTCCAGGGGCAGCAACAGGGTGGCGATGAGGGTGGTGAGCATGATCAGGGCGTCCCCTCGCCCGCCGTGGAGCAGCCGTTTGATTTCCGGGACATCCACCATGCGATAGGCGATGACCATGAGCACGCCTGCCAGGGCCGCGTTGGGGATGAACGCCGCGTAGGGGGCCAGGAGGAGCATGCCGATGAGGACGAACAGACCCGAGAAGGCCGCGGCCAATTGCGTCCGCGCCCCCGATTGCAGGTTGAGTGCGGAGCGGTTGAAGGATGTGGTGACCAGAAAGCCGGAGAAGAAGCCGGAGGCGATGTTGGCCAGGCCCTGCGCCACGAATTCCTGATTGCTATCCACCCGCTGTCGGGTGAGGCTGGAGATGGAGCGGGTGATGGAGGTGGTCTGCACGAGGCCGATCGCGCCTACGGCCAGCGCGCCCATGGAGAGCTGGCGGATCAGGTTCCAGTCGGTGAGGGGGAGACGGGCCAGGGGAGGAAGCCCTCTGGGCAGTTCGCCAATGACCTGAACGCCGTGGGCGTCCAGGTCGACTAGGGCCACCAGGGACGCTGAGAGGACGATGGCAATGAGAGGTCCGGGAATGCGGTCGTTGATGCGGGCGAGGAGGAGGATAATGAGGATGGCGGCGACGCCCAGGGCCGCGCTGAGGATGTGAATGTCAGCGTAGTGAACGAGGACCTGGTGCAGGGTCCCTGTAAACCCGCTTCCCCGCGGGATGGCGACGCCTAGCATGTGGGGGAGCTGGTTGATGGCGATGAGCACGCCCGCGCCCGCGGTGAAGCCGACGATGACGGCGTCGGAGACGAAGTTCGCCAGCACGCCCAGCCGGGTGACGCCCACCAGCAGGCGAAATATCCCCACCATCACGGTGAGCAGCCCGGCCGCGGCCAGGAATTCGGGCGTCCCCGTCGCGGCCACGGTCATGGTCACCGAAAGGGAGAGCAGGGAGTGGGTGTTGGTGGGGCCCGATTGGGCCTGACGGGAGGAGCCCCATAGCGCGGCGACAATGGAGCCCAGGATGGCGGTGTAGAGGCCTGTCACCGGCGGCATGCCCGCGATGAAGGCGAAGACCATGGCTTGGGGCAGCATCACGGCGGCCACGGTGAGTCCTGCGATCATGTCGAAGCGCAGGTAAGCGGGCTGATATTCGCGTAGAATCCGCACCGGCTGGATGAAGCGCTCCAGGGTTTCCAGTCCGACCGCGGCCAGGTTGTGCGCCGTTTTTTGAACCCGTTGTGAGGAGAATGTGCTAACGCTCAAGGGAATGCCTCGATGGTGGTGTGGAACGCGTTGCTTGGTGGTGGAGATTATTGTAGCAGATGAAGGGGGCGTGGGATAGTCGCGCCTTTCGCAGGGGGGCGTTTGGCCTTGGGCGCGGCGCGGGGTAAAATGGCGACACACTTTCATCCCTTGCAAAGGAGCAAGCATATGCATATCGAAGTCAAATCAGGCAACATCCTGGAAGCGGAAGCGGATTTGCTCATTGTCAATCTTTTCGAAGGCGTAACGCGGCCGGGCGGGGCCACGGGCGCGGTGGATAGCGCGCTGGACGGGCATATCCGCCAGCTGATCGCGCTGGGCGATTGTTCGGGCAAGCTGGGTGACACGACCTTGCTCTACACCCTGGGCAAGCTGCCAGCGCCCCGAGTGTTGGTCGTGGGCCTGGGCGAAGCGAGTGAGTTCGATGGCTTGCGCGCTCGCGTGGCCGCGGCCAAGGCCATCCGCGCGGCGAAACAGGCCAAAGCTCGCCGCGTCGCCACCATCGCCCATGGCGCGGGCATCGGCGGCATGCATCCCATCGAGGCGGGCCAGGCCCTGGTCGAAGGGTCGCTGCTGGAAAGTTATGAGATGCCCGCGGCGCGTAGCGGCGGAGAGGACAGCTCCCGGGTGGAGACGTTGACCCTGGTGGAGTTCAACGGAGACAACATCCCTCTGCTGGAGGCGGGGGTGCAGGTGGGGCGCATTATCGCGGAGAGCGCCATGTTCGCCCGCGACCTGGCCGCGACCCCGTCCAATATCGCCACCCCTACCTACGTGGCCAACGAAGCCGCGGCCATGGCCGAGGAGACGGGCCTGGATATCCGCATCATGGAATGGGATGAGATGGAAGCGCTGGGTATGAACATCCTCTTGGCGGTGGCCAAGGGCAGCGACGAGCCGCCCAAGTTCGTCATCCTGGAGCATAACCAGGCGCGGGCCGAGGAGCTACCCACCATCGTGCTGGTGGGGAAGGGGGTCACCTTCGATACAGGCGGCTATTCCCTCAAGCGCACCGAGGGCATGTGGAAGATGAAGTATGACATGAGCGGCGCGGCCAACGTGCTGGGCATCCTCCGGGCCGCGGCCCTGCTGGACCTGCCCCTGCATGTGGTGGGGTTGACGCCCCTGGTGGAAAATATGATCAACGGTCACGCTCAGAAGCCGGGCGATGTGTACAAGGGCATGACGGGCAAGACCATGGAGGTCATCTCCACCGACGCGGAGGGGCGGATGATCCTGGCGGATGCGCTGGCCTACGCAGGTCGCTTCAACCCCGACGCGGTCATCGACCAGGCCACCCTGACTGGGGCCATCAGTGTGGCCCTGGGAGAGCAGGCCGCGGGGTTGTTCACCGAAGAGGAGGGGGTGAAGGCCCGGCTGCTGGCCGCTGCCGAGGCCACGGGCGAGCGTCTCTGGCCCATGCCCATGTATGATGAGTACAATGAGTACATCAAAAGCGATTTCGCCGATGTGAAGAACTCCACCTCGCCTGACCGTTTCGCGGGCGTGAGCACCAGCGCCAAATTCCTCCAGCATTTCACTGAGGACTATCCCTGGGCGCATCTCGACATCGCCAATATGAGCTGGACCAACAAAGCGCGTCCCATGTATCCCAAGGGCGCGGCCGCGTTCGGCGTGCGCCTGCTGGTGCAGATGCTGCGGGATTGGCAATAACAGGAAAATCGATCCTTCACCATCCGCACAATAAGCTTTATCCAAACGTGAAACGTGATGCGTAGGAGAAAATCACGTCTTCACGTTT
>DUEQ01000313.1 GCA_011192085.1 Caldilineae bacterium | reverse complement strand
AGAGGATTTTGCCCGGAGGATGGGGAAATGCGATAATAGCCCAGCAGGAGGCGAATCATGCGTGCACTCTATGTCGATAAAAACATTCCCCGCGTGTTGATGGTGAAGGCGCTGAAGCCATTGTGGCCCGGCGTCGTTTACTCGCGGCTTTCTTCCGCCCGCTTCGCGGACGTGGGCGAGCCTGAATTGCCCGGCCCCCGTTGGGTGCGGGTGCGCAATCTCATGTGCGGCGTCTGCGGCAGCGACCTGGCCCTGCTGCAAGTGGAGCCCGATCCCAAGATCGCGCCCGCGGCCCTGCCCGGCAACCAGCGCTTCTATCTGGGCCACGAAGTGGTGGGCGTGGTCACCGAAGCGGGGCCGGGCGTCACCCGGTTTCAGGTGGGGGATCGGGTGATCATGGACAGCCGGTTTCAGGGCGCGAACTGCCTGAGCCAGGAGATCGATCCACCCTGCCGCCACTGCCAGGAAGGGAATTATCAGCTCTGCGAGCACGCGTCCGCAGGCATCGGTCCGCGCGGCGTGGGAGGCGGCTGGGGCGACGGCTATACCGCGCACGAGACCGAGCTCTATCCCATCCCCCCCGATCTCAGTGACGAGCAGGCGATGATGATCGAACCGCTGTCGGTGGGCGTGCGCGCGGCGCTGCGCCGTCTCCCCGAACCTGAAGCGAAGGTCCTCGTCCTGGGCGCGGGCGTCATCGGTCTGACGGTGGTGCAGGCGGTGCGGGCCCTCGCGCCCGACGTCCACATCTCGGTCATCGCCCGCTATCCCCATCAGGCGGAGATGGCGACCCGCCTGGGTGCGGACCGCATCATCGGGCGGGATGAGGACCCCTACGAGGCCGCCGCGGCTATCACGGGCGCGAACCTGTATGAGGGGATGTTCGGGAACAGGATGTTGTTGGGCGGATTCGACGTCATCTACGATTGCGTAGGCTCGGCCAAAACGACTGCGGATAGCCTGCGCTTGGCCCGGGCCGGAGGCGCGGTGGTCATGGTGGGCATCAAATTCGCGCCCATGAAGGTTGATCTCACGCCGGTGTGGTATCAGGAAGTGGACCTGATCGGCACGTACGCCCATGGAATCGAGCTCTGGCAGGGCCGCCCTATCCACACCTACGATCTCACCATCGACCTGCTGCGGCAAGGCAAGCTGGAAGCGGAGGCGCTCATCACCCATCGCTTCCCTCTGGAAGCATGGCGACAGGCCATTCGCATCGCGCAAGATAAGCGCACAGGCGCGATCAAGGTCGTCTTCGACTATCGATAAGAAGCGCGCGGATGATGTTTGAGACGAGCGTCCTACCTCTTTTCCCCTACTCCTCACGTCGTCCTAACGCCAATTGATCCGCGGGGGTGAAGATCTGCCCAACCATGAGCAGGGCGCTGACCAGGGACGCCAGGCCCGAGATGGTGAGGATCATGGCCATGATCACGAACTGGTAGAGCGCGGCCTCCACCGGCTGGCTGCCCCCCAGCAACATGCCGGTCATCACGCCTGGAATCCAGACGATGCCCAGGGAGCGGAGAGAGTCGATGCGGGGGATGAGGCTGGCTTTGATGGCAGCCTGGGTGTAGGGACGCACCGAGGTTTTGGGGTCCGCGCCCAGGGCCAGCGCGGTTTCGATGTGTCCTATATGGGCTTTGATCTCGCCCTCGAAGCGGTCCAGGGCCAGTCCCACCGAATTCATGCTGTTGGCTACGATCATGCTGCCGATGGGGATGAGCGCGGTGAGCTTCGTGTCAATGACGCCCGCCAGGGTCATGAGGATGATCACCGAGCCCGCGCCGATAAGGATTCCCCAGAAACTCACGCGAAACGCGCCCGGCAGATCCCCGGCCCGTTTCTCCGCGGTCTTGGCCGCCAGCAGCATCATTCCCGCCAGAATGAGGAATCCCAGCGCCGTGGGGCCGTCGAAGATGAGGAGCAGCACCGAGCCCACCGCCACCACCTGCACCAGCCCCCGCAGCAGGGCGATGACGATCTCCTTCTCCAGGCGGATGCCCTGCCAGGCCGCGATAACCATCATCACCAGGGCCAGGCCCCCCGCGACCAGGGCCTGAGCCGCGGCCAGATAGATGGGGTCGTGAATGAATTGACTAAGCATCGATCATTTCCTCGGGCGCGCCAATGCGGATGAGTTTGCCTTTCTCCATCAGGCCGACGCGATCGGCCATGCGCGCGGCCTGATGCAAGTCATGCGTCACCCAGATGCAGGTGAGTCCCTCCTCGCGGATGATCTCTTGCAGCAAGTCCTCCACGGCGTCCTTGGCCTCCTGGTCCAGGGCCGAGGTGGGTTCGTCCAGCAGGATGACCTCGGGCTCGTTGGCCAGCACCCGGGCCAGGGCCACGCGTTGCGCCTCCCCGCCCGAGAGTCGGGCCACATCCCGTCCCCCGAACCCCGCGAGTCCGACCCGGCTCAGCAGCCGCTCGATCTCCTCGTCGGGCAGCTCGACGCCCCGCTGCCGCGGGCCAAAACGGATGTTATCCGCCACCGTGCCCGGAAACAGGTAGGCCATCTGCATCATCATCCCCACTCGTCGTCGCAATGCCAGGGGCGGCAGCTCTCGATAATCCCGCCCGTCCAGATACACCCTCCCCGCGGTGGGCTCATCCAGCCGATTGATGAGCCTGAGCAGCGAGGATTTGCCCGATCCGCTGGGGCCCACCACCATCATCACCTCCCCCGCCTGCACCGTGAGGTTCACCCCCGCGACGATGACCTTCTCCCCCACCACTCGCGTCAGGTTTTCGGTGCGAAGTTTGGGATTCGAGTCCATAAGGCTTGTTGAGAAGACACTCCGCGCGATCCGCGGCTACTGACGAAAATGGTGCAAGCCAGGCTGACGTGGGCGGCCAGGTTCGTCAAACGCCAATCGTCATGTCCTGACGTTTGACGATTGACGTTTGACGCCCGTTGTGAGCTCGGCCAGCGTTGCCGCCGAAATCTTTTCGCAAAGCACTGCCAAAATGATTTTCAGAGCAATGCGTCCAGCGGCGTCCAGTCCATGCCGAAGGCTTCGGCCACCGCGGGGTAGGTGATGCAGCCCTTGAAGGTGTTCACGCCCTTGGCCAGCGCCGGATCGCGCTGGATGGCTTCCATGGGCCCGAGATTGGCCAGTTTCACCATGTAGGGTAGGGTGGCGTTGTTCAGGCCGTAGGTGCTGGTGCGAGGCACCGCGCCCGGCATGTTCGAAACGCAATAGTGCACAACGCCATCCACCAGGAAGGTGGGGTTGGAATGGGTGGTGGGATGGGTCGTCTCGATGCAGCCGCCCTGATCCACCGCCACATCCACGATCACGCTTCCCGGATTCATGGTCTGCACCATGGACCGCGTAACCAGTCTGGGCGCGCGCGCGCCCTTCACCAGCACCGCTCCGATGAGCAAGTCCGCTCGTTTCACCGCCTCCGCGATGTTGACGGGGTTCGAGGCCATGGTGGCCAACCGCCCGCCCAGCACATCATCCAGATAGCGCAGCCGGTCCAGATTGATATCGATGATCACGACGTTCGCGCCCATGCCCAGCGCGATCTTGGCCGCGTTCGTGCCCACCGTGCCTCCGCCAATGATGACCACATCGGCCGGGCGCACGCCTGGGATGCCCGACAGCAGCTTCCCCCGACCGCCATTCATCTTCTCCAGATAATACGCGCCGATCTGCACCGACATGCGGCCCGCCACCTCGCTCATGGGTTGTAGCAGGGGCAGATGGCCGTTAGACAGCTCCACCGTCTCATAAGCGATCCCCAGCACACCGCTGGCGGCCATGGCTTTGGTCAGTTCCTCGTCCGCGGCCAAGTGGAGATAGGTGAACAGGGTGAGGTCGGGGCGCAAAAAATCATACTCCGAGGGCTGCGGCTCCTTCACCTTGACCACCATGTTCGCGGACCACGCGTCCGCGGCCGTGGGCACGATGGTCGCGCCCGCTTGCTCATAGACCTCATCGGAAAAACCGCTGCCCTCTCCAGCGCCCTTTTGCACCCAAACCTTGTGACCTTCGTACACCAACTGCTTGACGCCGCCTGGCGTCATAGCGACGCGGTATTCATTATCCTTGATCTCCTTGGGCACGCCGATGATCATCGTTGATCCTCCAAAAATGATT
>DUEQ01000312.1 GCA_011192085.1 Caldilineae bacterium | reverse complement strand
TCCATCAGCTATTTTCGAAACAGGAGGATGGACGATAGAGGACGGACGATGTCTCGTCGCCTGACCGCCATCATCATCTATCGTCCATGGGGCTATCGTCTATTTCCGAAGCTGGTCTTGCAGCAGCCGTTCGGCCTGGATCATACGGCGGGTGCCGGTGCGGGCTCGGAGCACCAGAGAATGGGTGTGGGCCAGCCCGCCGGCAAACTGCACGCCATCCAGCAACATGCCCTCGGTGACGCCCGTAGCGGCGAAGAAGACGTCCTCGCTGCGGATGAGCTCGTCCTGATTCATGATCCGTCTCACATCCAGACCTGCGTCCAACACCAGGCCCTTTTCCTCCTCCGATTGGGGAGCGAGACGCGCGAGCATGGCCCCGCGCAACGCTCTGACCGCACACGCAGCCATGACGCCTTCGGCCGCGCCCCCCACGCCCATGAGGACGTCGATGCCGCTGTTGGGGATGGCCGCGAGGATGGCTCCGGCGATATCGCCCTCCCGACGCAGCGCCACCCGCGCGCCCGCCATCCGGATCTCCTCGATGAGATCTTGGTGTCGGGGTCGATCGAGAACGAAGACGACCAGGTCGCGAATGGTCTTCTTCTTGATGCGGGCGATCATGGCCAAGGTCCAGGCCGCGGGCGCGTCCAACGCCTCGTTCACCAGCGCGTGGGCCACCTTGCGATCCACCACCAGCTTCTCCATATACACCGCGGGATAGGGCGACCACATGGCCCCGCGAGGCGCGACGGCTACCGCCGAGATCGCGCCGGTGCGCCCATGCACCAACAGATTCGTGCCGTCGATGGGGTCCAGCACGACATCCATTTCCGGACCCTTGCCGTTGCCCACCCGATTGCCACTATCCAACGGCGAATGGAGGCCGCTTTTGGATTCCTCGCCGATGACGATGTAGCCATTCATATCCAGACTGTTGAGGCCGTGATACATGGCGTCGATGGCCGCCTGATCCGCCTCCTGCCGCAGGCCCAGCCCCATCCAGCGCGCGGCCTGAATTGCGGTGGCTTCAGTCACTCGCACTAAGTCCAGGCCCAGATTGCGTCGCAGATATTGACTCATGGGAATTGCCGTTCGATCAGTCGTCAGTGATGGCGGTTAGCCCTACGGCTCCTCTTCTTCGAAGAACGCTTCCTCGTCCAGGATATCCCAATCCATATCCTCCAGCCCGATGAACTCGTCATCTCCCTCATCTTCGAAGATGAACGGCATCAGGGGGATGACCATGTCGAAGCCGTCAGGCCCCAGATGCTTCTCCAGGGTCCTGACAATCTTCTCGATGTTATCGTAGGGTCCGGCGATGAACGTGGGCTTACCCTGAATCCCGCCCAGGGGGATCGTCTCCTTACAGAGGTTGGGATCCGCGTCCTGGATCATCAACAAGGCCTCTGTGATATCGGGGTCGGGCTTAATACCGAAACTGCGGGCATAGGCGACAGATTCGCGCACGATCTTCGCCGCCAGGTTGATGTCGCCCGGAATGAGCTCTTGACTTCTCCTCATCTGAGCGCGCAATTTTCGATACTCCAACTCATCGAGAATCCGGCCAAACGCGCTTTTCACGCCCAGACAGGCCTGATCCACCAGGAAGCTGCCCATGGCATAAAAATCCTCGGGGCCGCGTCGCGCCACCAGGATTGAGGTCAGCTCCATGGGCTCCTTCCAGGTGGAGGAAATGAGCACTTCATGCAAGGGCCATGTCGCGGCCTCTTTTAGGGAAGGATACAAGAGATCGTGCATGACTTTCATCAACCGCTTTCG
>DUEQ01000311.1 GCA_011192085.1 Caldilineae bacterium | reverse complement strand
CAATGCCTCATGCAACGCTGCCACATAGACAGATTTGGGAAGGCCGGGGCCGAGAGCAGCATAGATAGGATACGCCGCATCGACGACAGTCTGGGCAATAGCTTTCTCCTCCATTTTCGTTGCCTCCGTACTTTCTTGGCCTCTTGACGGCTTGGCGTGAGATCAGAATTGCTCTAAGAACCGGACATCGTTGCTGTAGAAGTAACGGATGTCATCCACGCCGTGGAGGAGCATGGCGATGCGTTCCGGCCCCATGCCGAACGCGTACCCTGTCCATTCCTCGGGATCGTAGCCGCCGTTGCGCAGCACGTTGGGATGGACCATGCCGCAGCCGAGGATCTCCAGCCAGCCAGTGTACTTGCAGACACGACAGCCCTTGCCCCCGCACAGGATGCAGTCCACATCCACCTCTGCGCTGGGCTCGGTGAAGGGGAAGTGGGAGGCCCGGAAGCGCAGCCGGCGCCCCTCGCCGAAGAGTTGATCCACGAAGGCCTGCAATGTGCCTTTCAGGTCCGCGAAGGTGATCTGTTTGCCCACGGCTAGGCCTTCGATTTGATGAAACATCATCTCCGAGCGAGCGGTGACCTGCTCATAGCGATAGCATTTGCCGGGGAGCACGACGCGGATCGGTTCAGGATAGCGCTCCCGCATGACATGGATTTGGCCGGGGCTGGTGTGGGTGCGCAGGATGACGTCGGGGATGGTGGTGTGGAAGGTGTCCTGCATTTCCCGGGCGGGGTGCCCTTTGGGAAAGTTCAGGAGCTGGAAGTTGTACTCGTCGGTTTCCACATCCCGAGCTGTGTAAACCTGGAAGCCCATATGCGCGAAGATGCGCACGATCTCCCGCATGGCGGCGCTGATGGGGTGCAGTTTTCCAACCGAGGGTCTGCGTCCGGGCAGGGTGGGGTCGAATCCCTCCGCGCGCAGTTCCGCGGCCATGGCTTCCTCCTTGAGCGCCTGCTTGCGGGCCTCGTATGCAGCCTGCACCGCTTGCTTGAGTCGGTTGACAGCTTGGCCGTAGGCCGCGCGCTCCTCTTTGGGCAGGGAGCCGATCTTCTTGACAGCCGCGGGCACCAGCCCCTTGCGGCCCAACCATGTGATGCGCCACGCTTCGAGCTGACGATCATCTTTCACGTCGGCCAGCTCGGCCTCAGCCTGTGTTTGAAGTTGAGTAAGTTCTTGTAGTTCAGACATAGGGCAATACCTCTGTGAATGCGGTCCAAAGTCCAAACGGTCGCTTGTCAAGCTGTCTGGACGTCGACGCTGGCCTCATCTTGACTGTTGTCGATAGCGCATAAATCCGCTGATAAGATTTTTCGCGAACGAAGTCAAATCGTCAAGTTGTT
>DUEQ01000310.1 GCA_011192085.1 Caldilineae bacterium | reverse complement strand
TATGCTGTTGGAACGAACCAAAATCACTGAATACCGGATACGGTAGCGCGAGATACTGTCTAAGTGGGATTTTCAAGACGGAAGCCGTGGCCGCGGACGGTGACGATGTATTGATGGTCGGGATCGAGCTCAGCCAGGCGTTCGCGCAGGCGGCGCACCAGCGCGTCGATGGCCTGCTCGCTGACGCCCTCGCCGTGGGACTCAGGCCAGACGGCCTTAACGATCTCCTCTCGGCTGACCACCGCGCCCTGGGCCTGGATCAGGCGACGAAGCAGGCGGTATTGAGCCACGGAAAGGGATGGGTCCAGGGCTCGTCCTGCGACGGTGACGGTGCGCCGGGTGTCATCCAGATGCAGGCCCGAGGGCGCGGGGCGAAGGGCGGGCGCAGTCAGGGGCGTTTCCAGGCTGAGGGGCGCGGTCGCGCCTGCATCCACGAAGGTGAGGCGAAAGCGCAGCGCGATCTGGATCTCGTCGCCATCGATGAGGCGATGAGGCGTATCGAACACGGGCTCGCCATTGACGAAGGTGCCATTCTTGCTGTGGTCATCGCGGATAAAATAATCGCCATCGCGACGCTCGATGCAGGCGTGTCGCCGAGAGACGACGCGGTCGGACAGGATGATGTCGCAGTCGGGCCCGCGGCCAATGGTAAGGCGGTCCTTGTCCAGGGGCCAGCGCTGATCGGATCCCTGGAGGATGAGCATGGCGACTTCTTGTTGAGACATAACGCGTGATCAGGAATCAGCGGAACGAGGGGATGCTGGCTTGGTCAGGGCGTGGAAATGGTGAGGCTGATGGCGAAGGCGATGAACAGCAGGGCCGTGGCCACAAGGAAAAGCGCTTTATGCGACCAGAAAGCATCGATCCAGGGCGGATCGTCGGTGACGTACACGCCATCGGGCGTCACGATGTCGTGGGTGGCGAACAGCAGCTCGCGGAAGTCCTCCACCGAGGGCGGGCGGTCGTCGGGATGCATGGCCATGGCCGCGAGGATGGCGCGTTCCAACGCGGGGGAGAGGTTGGGATTGATGGTGCGGGGGTAGGGCAAGCTGCCCGGGCGCAGGAACCGCTGACGCGCATCCGCGGGGGGCTGCAGGGTGACCAGATGGTAGCATGTCGCGCCCAAGGCGTAAAGGTCGCTGCGGGCGTCCGTGTGGCCCGTGTCGCCGCCGTACTGCTCCAACGGCGTGTACTGCACCGTCCCCCGGCCCTGGACCACGGTCACCGTGCGGCTGTCGTCGGTGGTGAGCAGCTTGACCAGCCCGAAATCCACCAGTTTGATGTGACCGCTGGGGGTGAGTTTGATGTTCGATGGTTTGATGTCGCGATGGAGGACCGGAGGCGTGCGGATGTGCAGATAGTTCAGGGTGTCGCAGAGCTGATCGATCCAATCCAGCACCTGGTCCTCGGGCAAGAATTCACCCCGGCGTCGCGCCTCGTTGATGATCTCCCGCAGGTCCTGACCCTCTACAAAGTCCATGACCAGATACTCCCGGCCATCGTCGGAGAAGTAGTCGCTAACTTTAGGTAGGTTGGGATGATCCAACCGGGCGAGGATGCTGGCTTCCTGGAAGAACTGCTCGCGATAGGCTGCCAGTTCGTCGCCATAGAGGACGCCCAAAGGCAGCACCTCTTTGATCGCGCACATCCGTCCAGCCAGACGCAGGTCCTCGGCCTTGTAGACCGCGCCCATGCCGCCCTGGCCAATGAGTTCCAAGATCTTGTAACGTTCGCGGAGGATGGTTTCAGGAGTAAGGAGGTCCACGGTTTAGGTAGTAGGAGGGATCAGGCGGGGAGTCGATCGATAAGGAAGGGAAGGAGGCCGCCAAAGAAAGCGACCAGCAACGCGCCCGCAGGCCCAATCAGCGCATGGAGAGCGTTGCTGGCGGGCAGCCAGCCCAATGCATAGAGAATGTAAAGGGATTGGGCGCCAATGACCGAGATGAGCGCATCTCGGGCCACGGTCTCGCGGGGCAGGCGCGCGCCGCCCCCGATGATGTAATGCAGGGTGAAGGCCAGCAGATTAGCGATGATGGCGATGAGGAACGCGCCCAGGTTGACGCGCCGTCCCGGACCGCTCCCTTTGCTTGGGGGCGTGGGGGCGGGGGCCGTCGCTGGAGAGGGCGTGGCCGTGGGCGCGGGCGTCATCGTCGGCGTGACCGTGGGCGTGAGCG
>DUEQ01000031.1 GCA_011192085.1 Caldilineae bacterium | reverse complement strand
TGTCCCAACGCCATCCGAAGACACTGATCACCGGACGCAACTCCACTCCGGTGGAGGTGATCGAGCGGATGCTGGCGCTCAAGCACTTGTACAACTGGAGCTATGCGGACACGGTTCGATTCGTGAGCGACAGCCTGGTGCTGCGTTGGTTTTGCCGCATCTACCTCAACCCCGTTTGTGACAGCAAGACGCTGCTGCGGTGGGCCAACCTGATCCAACCCAATACCTTGCGGCTGTTCAACCGGAGGCTGGACGCCATCGCCTTTGAACTCAAGCTCACCCGCGGGCGCAAGCTGCGCACCGATGGCATGGTGGTGGAGACCAACATCCATCACCCGACGGACAGCAGCCTGTTGGCCGATGGGGTGCGGGTGCTCAGCCGCCTGCTCAAAGGGGCCAAGGCAGTGTTGCAGCAGGGGGCCCAACTGGCTGCCGACACCTTCCGTGACCGAAACCGCAGCGCCCGCAAGGCGGCGCGCCGCATCCACGAAGCCTCCCGTCGGCGGGGTGAAGAGGCCTCGGCCCATGTCCAGGAAGCCTATCGCCGCCTGGTGCGCATTACCCAGGCCAGCGTGGCTCAGGCCAGGCGGGTACTGGCGGCGTTGAAAGGCCATAAGGACAAGCGGGCGCAGAAGTTGAAGGCTGACCTAGAGCGCTTCATCCCCCGCGTCGAGCAGGTCATCGCCCAAACCCGCCGCCGGGTCTTTGAGGGTGAGAAGGTGCCCGCCAGCGAGAAGATCGTCAGCCTCTTCGAGCCGCACACCGAGGTCATCTGCCGTGGCAAGGCCAACAAGCCGGTGGAGTTCGGCCGCAAGGTCTGGCTGGAGGAGGTGGAGGGCGGCATCGTCAGCGACTACCGCATCCTGAAAGGCA
The DNA here is from genome assembly GCA_011192085.1 of Caldilineae bacterium. Classification (GTDB taxonomy): domain Bacteria; phylum Chloroflexota; class Anaerolineae; order J102; family J102; genus M2005. Next base: position 160 of record DUEQ01000031.1, on the reverse strand, counting down.
ACCCCAGCGACAAGGAGCAGTGGCGGCCCAGCCTCGACCACCACGTGGAGCTGTTTGGCCAACCGCCCTACCTGGCCAGTGGCGACCGGGGGGTCTATTCCGCCTCCAACGAGGCCTATGCCGAGCGGATGGGCGTCAAGCGGGTGATCCTTCCCCAGCC
>DUEQ01000309.1 GCA_011192085.1 Caldilineae bacterium | reverse complement strand
TGCTTTCGATTTATCGAAGGCCATGCCTATGATGTAGAAATCTGCGATTATCATTGAAGAGGAAGTTTCCCAATGCGTATTCCTAATGTGACCGAAATAGAACGCCGCCCGACGCATCCGGGCGAGATGTTGCGAGAAGATTTTTTGCCAGAGTTTGGCTTGACGCCTGCGGAGTTGGCCTCTGCCATAGGCGTGTCGCGCCAATCGATCTATGAACTGATAGGCGAGCGACGCAGATTGAGCCCCGAAATGGCGGTCCGTCTAGCGCGGCTTTTTGGGAATTCTCCTGAGTTTTGGATGAACGCCCAGCGAGCGGTTGATCTATGGGAGGCCTCGCAGCGGATCAAGGATGAGATAAGCGAGATTGTCCCTTTGTCGACAACATGAGCTAAGGAGTCTCGACAACGTTTTTTACCAGGCGGGCGCAGGCCCGCCTTTGGCTCCAAGCGCCCACGGATGCGACTTCAGTCGGCCAGCGCACCCGAAACCGCCGACTCAAGTCGGTCTATGGGCCCTGGGGCTGAAGGACGGCCGGCGTCCTCTCTCCGTGTGGTCAAAAAACTTTTGGTAGACGACTTAGCTCCAGAAACCTGACCGCTGTCCAATTTACGTTATATCGCCCACGGCTGCATATCGTACCAGTTGGGCCCGTACTCGGGCTCGGCCTTGAGAGGCGCTTTGAGCTCGTACGCGCGCGCCATGGTCTCCACCACCAGGGGAACCACCTCATCCATCTCGGCGATGGGGGTCTCCAGCACGAGTTCATCGTGCACTTGCAGGATCATGCGGGCCGCGAAGCCCCTCTCCCGCAGCTTGCGATGCACCTCCCGCAGCGCGATCTTGAGGATGTCGGCCGCAGTGCCCTGGATGGGGAAGTTGATGGCCGCGCGTTCGGCCGCAGCCCGGGCCTGCTGAGACGCGCGTACCCCCGCCTTGAGAATGGGGAAGTAGCGCCGTCGCCCCAGCAGGGTCTCCACATACCCTTGCTCATGGGCTTTGCGGATGGTCTCGTCCAGGTAACGGCGCACGCCCGGATAGGTGGCGAAGTAGGTGGCCATGAACTCCCGCGCTTCGTCCATACTCAACCCCGTGCGAGACGAAAGGCCATAAGCGCTGACGCCGTAGGAAGTGGCGAAGTTCATCATCTTGGCCACGGCCCGCTGCTCGGGCGTCACCTCCTCGATGGGCACGCCGTAGACCAGGGCTGCTGTGGCCGCGTGGATGTCCAAGTCCTGGGCGAAGGCTTCAAGCATGCGCTCATCGCCCGAGATGTGGGCCAGGATCCGCAATTCCACTTGGGAGTAGTCCACGGCCAAGAGGTAGTGGTCGGGCGGGGCGATGAACGCCTTGCGGATGAGCCGTCCCAGCTCGGTGCGGACAGGAATGTTCTGGAGGTTGGGGTTGTTCGAGGAGATGCGCCCCGTCTCCGCGCCCGTCTGGTCGAAGGAGGTGTGGATGCGGCTCGTCTCGGGGTTGATGAGTTTGGGCAGGGCGTCGATGTAGGTGCTGAGGAGCTTGGTAAGCTGACGATACTCCAGCAATAGATCGATGACGGGGTGTTGACCTCGCAGACTTTCCAGGACCGAGGCCGCTGTGGAATAGTGCCCGCTTTTAGTCTTTTTCAATCCTTTGGTGGGCAAGCCCAACGTGCCGAACAGAGCGTCCGAAAGCTGTTGGGTGGAGTTGAGATTGAACTCATAGCCCACATGCTCGAAGATCTCCCCGGCCAGCTCCTCCAACCGCTGACGCAATTCCCTAGACATAGCGTACAGATAATCGGCGTCCAGCAGCACGCCATGCATCTCCATGTCGGCCAACACGGGGATAAGGGGCATCTCCAGGTCCCAGAACAGCTTGATCAGCCCCGTCTCCTCCAGTTGCGGGCGGATTTTCTCCCAGATGCGGCGGGTCATGTCCACATCCGCGGCCGCGTAATCGGTGACGCGGGCGATGGCCACTGTGTCCATGGTGGTCTGTTTGCGGCCCTTGCCGATGAGATCCGCGATGGGGGTCATCTCCACGCCCAGATACTTGATGGCCAGCGCCTTCAGGCCCAGGCTGCGGCTGCCGGGGTCGAGAAGGAATTCGCCGATCATCGTGTCGATGAAGCGACCCTGCACGGGCAGGCCGTGGCGGCGGCAGATGATGAGGTCGTATTTGGCGTTATGGGCCAGTTTATCGGTTTTGGGATCGGCCAGAATGGGGCCGATCTTCTCCTGGACCGCGGTCAGGGCGAGCTGCTCGCCGTCGTGGTGGGTGATGGGCACGTAGATGTTGGCGTCCGGGCCTTCATCCCAGCCCAAGGCCAGCCCCACCAGCCCCGCCCGATGCTCATCGATGCCCGTGGTCTCCACATCGAAGGCCAGGGGATTCGCGGCCCGCAGGTCGGGCAGGATCGCATCCAGTTCGTCGGGCGTGGTGACCGCGCGATAGCCGTGGGGCGCGGCGCTCTCCTCTTCGATCTCGGCCTCGCCGAACAGGCCGAGCTGTTGCGCGCTATACCCTTTGGGCTCGGGCAGGCGAGGGATGAGGGTGCGGAATTCCAGCTCGGTGAAGAGCCGCAGCACCCGCTGGCGGTCGTAATCGCCGAACTCACACGTCTTCAGGTCGAGATCGACGCCCGGCACGTCCACGATCTGCGCCAGCGCTCGGGAGAGATAGGCCTCCTCCCGTCCCTTGATGAGGGCATTGCGCACCCGCGTGGGCGTGATCTCGTCGATGTGAGCGTAGATGTTGTCCAGGTCGCCCCATTGCTGCAACAGCTTGACCGCTGTCTTCTCGCCGATGCCGCGTATGCCGGGAATATTGTCCGACTTATCTCCCACCAAGGCCTTGAGGTCCACGATCTGGCGGGGCTCCAGGCCGTAGCGCTCCCGCACCTTGTCGGGCGTATAGATGATGACATCGGAGAATTTGCGGCCCGAGGTCAGCACCCAGATGAGATCATCCACCACCTGCACCAGGTCCCGGTCGCCCGTGGTGATGAGGGAGAGCGCGCCATGGGGCTCGGCCTGATGGGCCAGGGTGGCGAGTACGTCATCCGCCTCGTAGCCCTCCCTGGTGAAGACAGGGATGTGGAACGCGTCGATGAGCTCCTGGATGCGGTCGATCTGGATGGCGAGCTCGTCGGGGATGCGCTCGCGGGTGGCCTTGTACTCCTCGAACTTGTCATGCCGGAAGCTGCGGCCCACGTCGAAGGCCACGGCCATGTGGGTGGGCTTGTGGTCCCGGATGATGTTCAGGAGCATGGAAGTGAAGCCATAGACCGCGTTGGTGAGTTCGCCCTTGCTGGTGGCCATGTCGGGCGGCAGGGCGAAGAAGGCGCGGTAGGCCAGGGAATGGCCGTCGATGAGGACGAGTTTCATGGCGATTGTTCTAAAAATCGTAGTGCACAGATAAACGCAGAAGAAATTGAAGCCAGAGATCGGAGGTTTGAGGTCTGAAGATGGTCGTTCTGACCTCCGACCTCGGGCCTCGGACCGCTGAAAGTGCGAAGCATCTGTGCGATCTGCGTGCTTATTTTATCGATGTCGCCGCGAACTAACCCGCGGTCGGACTGCTTAATCCTACCCCTCAAGCCCCTCAAAGGCAAATCGATAGCCCATGTCCCAGACCCATCGGTTCAGTCCAAGGTCGCCAAAAAGCGTTCCGAGATGGCGCGTTCATCATCAGCATGATAGGCGTCGAAAATCTCGATGCTGCGGGACAAAGCCTCTTGCGCGCTGTCCTGATCGCCCATGCGCGCTTTCACCGCGGCCACCGCGCGTAGGGCGACGCCCAGGGCGATGCCCTCCTCCAGACCTTCCACTATCTCCAGGGCTTGTTGGGCGTGTTCCTGGGCTTGCGCCAGATCGCCCTCCGCTAGCGCGACATGGGCCAGATCCGCCTGGGTGATGCTGCGATAAGGCGGGAGAGCGGTCCTTTCGGTGACCTGCTGCAGCGCCTGGGCATAATGTCGGGCCTGGGCCGCTTCCCCCCGGATCAGATAGAGCATGGCAAGTTTGTGATAGCCGATCTGTAGAGATTTCGCATCGCCGATGGCCTCCATCATGGCGATGGCCTCCTGGTAAAGGGCGAACTGGGTTTCCTCATCCCCTTCCAGGCCCGCGAGATAACCCAGGTTGCCAATGGCCTTGGCTTCGCTAAGTCGATTGCCGATGCCATGGAAGAGCTTCCGGCTTGAGGCCAGGCGTTGCTTGGCCTCTTCCCAGGCGTCGGGCCCCGCACTCATGAGCGCGGTCCCCAGGCTAAACAGCGCCCGGGCCAGCAGGGCCTCATCGCCCAGATCCTCGACGAGGGCCAGGCTGCGGCGATGATAGGCAATGGCGGCTTCCACCTCGCCCAATCGATAAGCGATCCAGCCCATGCCGCGCAATGCATCGATCATTTTCCGGATATCCCCCGCGTTTTCATAATAGCTCAACGCCCGTTCGAAATAATCTCCGGCC
>DUEQ01000308.1 GCA_011192085.1 Caldilineae bacterium | reverse complement strand
GCAAGACCGTGCGGGTGACGGGGGAGGTGAAGCTGTATGAGGGCGCGCCTGAGATCATCATCGAGGATCCGGCGCAGATCCAGGTGGTGGGGGAGGTCGCCTCCGCGGATGGGGGCCTGGCCAGCTCATCCCAGCGGGTTGACTCGGGCCCGCCGCCCCTCATCTCCTGGCGGGATGCGGGACGGTATATGGGACGGGAGGCCATGGTCGAGGGTGAGGTGGTGCGCACGTATCATTCGGGCAAGGCTGCGTTCCTCAATTTCGATGCGAACTGGCGGGAAACGCTCAGCGTGGTCATCTTCGCCAGCGATTTCGACGCCTTCCCCCAACGACCCGACAAGCTCTATCGGGGAAAACGCATCCGCGTCCGCGGAAAAATCAAGGAATACAAGGGCGCACCCGAGATCGTTGTCGAATCCCCCGACCAGATCGACATCCTGGCGGAGGGCAAAGCTCCGGCCGCGACCGCCGAGTCGCCCAGGGGCGTCGTGCCATGGCGGGACGCGGGCGCTTATGTGGGCCAGACCATCACAGTGGAGGGCCGCATCGTGCGGACCGAGGATATCGGCTCCATCATCTTTCTCAACTTCAGCAAAAGGCGGGGGGATTTTGTGGCGGTTGTGCGGGCGGAGGATTATGAGCATTTCCCCGCGCCTCCGGCTCAGCTCTATCGGGGCAAGCGGGTTTGGATCACAGGCAAGGTGACCCTCCATAAGGGCGTTCCCCAGATGGTGATCCATGGTCCGGACCAGATCGAGGTGTTCGACTGACGAAAAAGACCGCCGGGAGCGCCGACGGTCTTTGACAAGGTCACCTTCCTTTCCGTGTGTGTGTGGTGAAAAGCGGTGTGTGCGTGGTTTTGTTTATATGAAGAGGATTTGGGCGTCTTCGGCCATCTCCAGGAATTCCATGGCTCCGACGACGCCGTCCACCTCATCCACGAGGTCATCTTCGGACAGGTTCATCATGTCCATGGCCATGCGGCAAGCCCAGATGCGACCGCCCGCGTCGTGAATCATCTCCAGGAATTCGTCCACGGGGGGCATGTCGATCTTCTCTAAGCCCTTGTGCATCATCTTGGTGGCCATGGGGCTCATGCCGGGGAGCACGGCCAGGATGTTGGGCATGCCCGTGGAGGGATTGCCCAGGGGCACGAATTTCAGGTTCTTTTGTTTTTCCTTATGGATAATGTCCATGCCCCAGAAGGTAAAGAACATCTCCACCTCGATGCCCATCATCAAGCCGGCGTTGGCCAGGACCAGGCCGGGATAGGCCATATCGAGGGTGCCCTTCGAGCAGATAATCGCGAGTTTGCGGTCTTCGTCAGCCATGGGGAGGTCTCCTAAGTGTATGTGGCGTGAAGAAATGAAGGAGTTCGGTTTCTAGATGCAGCCCTTGGGCTTGCCCAGGCCCGAGAGCTTGGCGATCTTGCCAGCCGGGCCTTTGGGGAAGAGTTTGTAAAGCTCCTTGGTGGGCACGCCAGATTGCTTGGTGATGCGGCGCAGGGAGGGCATGTCGCCGTTCTTCTCCCATTCTTGGCGCACGTAGTTGATCACCTGCCAGTGGCGGTCGGTCAGTTCGATGCCCAGCTCCTGGGCGAACAGTTCCGCCACCTCGGGGCTCCAGTCATTGGGGTCGGCCAGATAGCCGTCGGCGTCCAGTTTCAGGTCAGCCAGCGTGGTCATTTTCGAGTCTCCTTAAACAAAGTGGTGTGGATTCAAGAATAGGGTTCGGTTGTTGTGGTTTATTGTGCCATCATGAGGGCGAAGATGCGGTCAAAGGGCTTACAAAGGCTGGATCATTGGGCGTGACCGTTGTCCGATGAGGGCGCCGGGGGCGCGATATCGCCCATGGCTCGGAGCAAGCGCATGGTGCGGGCCAGCCCCAACCGTATCTGTGGGTCGCGCATCTGGCGGAGGAGGCCCAGATAGGAGATGTCCAGCTCCTCATCGGGTGTGCGCACCGCCTCTTGGGTGGATTCGGTGAGCTGTTGCACCAGGGTCATGATCTCGGGCTGGGTCATGCTGCGCACGGTGGAGAGGATGAGGACGATATTGTCGCCCAGCGCTCGCACATCCTCGGGACCGAACGCGTCCACCACGTTGTCCAGGATGTATTTCGCCTCGGGAATCACTTGGAAGTAGCCCTTCTTTTCCATCTCTTCGAGCTGGTCCACGGCGACGAGGAACGCGTCGTTGGCGATGGGCGTGAGATCCTGGAAGAGGTCGTTGAAGCTCTCCAACTGATCGAACATGGCTTCAAAGTTGTGCAGGTTGGTGACCAGACGCTTGAGGAAGAAAAGGATGTCCTCCAGCTGGGCGTATGGCTCCACCTCCTCCAGCTCTTCCACCGCGGCGGCGAACATCTCCATGCCAATGGGAGTCAAATCCTCCTTGAGCTCATCCCATTCCTGCTGACGCTGACGCTGCTCCAGCACGAAGTCGGTGAGTACGGCCACCTGCTCGGTGAGCGCGTCAAGCTTGGCATTGAGGGCCTGAAGTTGGGCCTGAACGTCGTTTTGGACGGGGACGGGGGTGTTTTCTGCCATGGGGATCGCCTCCTACAGCCATTTGCCGGCCATGCTCAGCTCGGCGGTAACGGGCATGGGCTTGCCTTTGAGCAGGATGTTCCAGTACATCCAGCGGAAGATCATCTTGCCCCAGTGGTTCATGCGGGATTCTTGCAGCAAGGAGAAGGGCCCGATGCCGGGCAGGGGGTATTTGCCGGGCAGGGGTTCGACGTCGTAATTGAAGTCGATGAGGAAGCCCTTGCCAAAGCCCGATTCGATGTAGCAGTTGGCGTGGCCGTCGAAGGTGGGCAGCAGGTCCAGCCCATCGATGTAGCGCAGGAAGTTTTCGATGAAGACCTCACCCTCGAAGTGAGCGACCGAGCCCGCCTTGGAGCTGGGCAGGTCGGTGGCGTCGCCCAGCACGAAGACGTTGTCGAAGTGTTTGGCCTTCAGGGTGTATTTTTCCGTGGGCACATAATTCAGCTCGTCGCCGATGCCCGAGCGCTCGATGACGTCACTGCCCATGATGGTGGGGATGGTGACCAGCAGGTCGAAGTCGACCTCGCGCTCATCGTAGGAGATGAGCTGCTTCTTGTCGGGATTCACTTCGCCCGTGTCGAAATTGGTCACCAACTTGATGTTCTTCTCTTCCAGGATGTTGCCCAGGATGGCGGAGGCGCGAGGCTTGGTGAAGGCGCCATCCAGAGGCGTCACCATGACCAGCTCCACCTTGTCCCGCATGTTGTGTTCGTGGAAGAACCAGTCGGCCAGGAACATGAACTCCAGCGGGGCAACGGGGCATTTGATGGGCATTTCGGTGATGTTTAGCACGAGACGCCCGCCCTGCCAGGTGCGGAGCTTCTTGGCCAGGGCCATCGCGCCGTCAACGGTGTAGAAATCGAAGATGCTCTTGCGCCACTCGCGCTCGGTGAGGCCGGGCGTCTCCTCGGGCGCGGTGTGGGATCCCGTGGTGATGATGAGGAAGTCGTAGGGCAGGGTGCGGTTGTCCTTCTTGATGCGAACCTGGTTCTTGTCCGGTTCGATCACCTCAATCTCCGAGAGGATGAGTTCGACCCCGCGTGGGATGTAGCGCCGACGGGAGCGGGTGACGTCTTGTTTGCCCTTGTAGATGCCGAAGGGAATGAAGAGGAAGCCGGGCTGGTAGAAATGCAGGTCGTCCCGATCGACGACAGTGATCTTCCACTCGTCGGGATCCAGTTCCTGATAGAGTTTGTTGGCGACCAGGGTGCCGGCAGTGCCGCCGCCAAGGATGAGGATACGTTTCATAGATGATTACACTCCTTTCTAAGATGGCGTGGTCAGGGTGATGTGGCGTGGATTTACCATGTCGCCAGTTCGGCGATTTTGTCGAGCCGCTGCAACAATTTACTGCGGTCGGTGGCAATATAGGAGAACACGTCGGCCATGCGCTGCACGTAGGGCAGGATCTCCTGCATTCGCTGATGGTCCGCCCGATGCACCTCATCCACATGGTCTCGGATGAGATCGGGTTCGATCTGGAGGAACTGGGCGATGGCCTCGATTTCCTCGTCGCTGGGGGGCCAATCTTCGGGCGCGATGCCCCCCACCACGAGCATGGCTTTGATCTCATGCCCCACGCGGATCAACCCGCGGGCGCAGAGTAGGCCCAAATGGCTGCGCTGAAACCCTGGCTGCAAGCGCGGGTCCCCAGCCATGCTGATCCAATGCTCCAGGCAGCGCTGATGCGCATTGGGCGACGTTTCGGTGGCGGTGAACAGGCCCGCTTCATTGCTGGGCTGGGTGATCATGTTCCCATCCAGATCGGTGATCACCATCATCACCCCGAGAAGGTCGGCGAATGTGTCCTGGATGAGCTGAACGCATTCCAGGGGAAAGGCGCGCGATAGCGCGTTGGGGGGCAGATCCGCGCTGTCCTCCTGGAGCGGGAAGGGCGCGGCTACGGGTGTGGCGGCCTGGGGCTGCTGCTGCCAAAGCCAGGCCTCGATCTGATGTCGGGGGAAGCGCCATTGATTCCCCACCTTGATGGCGGGAATGCGCCCCGCTTCGGCCATGCGATAGATGGTGGTGCGATCGACTTGCAATATCTCTTGCAGTTGTTTTGTCGTGAGGAGTTCGGTCATGAGGTTGGACAAATCGAAAAATAGATTACATTTCGGTGATAATTCTATTATAG
>DUEQ01000307.1 GCA_011192085.1 Caldilineae bacterium | reverse complement strand
GCGTCGTGAATGTGCGTCCAGAGGAACCCCAAGTATACACCAGAAGTTCGGTTTTGGCATAGGGTCGTGCTACAATTCCCACCTTATGAGCGTTCTCTGGACCTCTCCTCTCGGCCCTATGGGCTTGCTTCTGGGGGGCGGCGCGTTGTTGCTGGCCGCCCAACGGCATGTTTCCCCACGCTGGCGGCATGCCCTGCCCCTGGCTCTGACGCTGGCGGCCATGGCTTCGTGGCTGCTCATGCGCTGGCAGCCCGCGGGCGCGGGGCAATGGTGGCTTTGGCAAGCGCCTCTGGACCTGGAGGCCGCGTGGGGCTTGCAGTGGGATGGCTGGAGCTGGCTTGCGGGTTGGCTGGCTTTCATGGCCGCGCTGGCTGCGCTGGCCTCTTGCGATGGCATCGCCCGGCCTGGCTTCACCCCGCCCGCCTTCTGGATCCCCCTCCTGCTGGCCGCCTCCCTCATGGTCATCACCTCGGCCACCTGGACGACCCTGCTGGCGGGTTGGGCGTTGCTGCTCTTCCTGATCGGCATCCTGGCGGGCGCGCCTATCGAGGCCGCGCCGCGGGCGTGGACTTTCTTGTTGCTGGCTGGATTGTTCCTTTTGCTGGCTCCGCTGTTCAATGGCCTGGGCGCGCTGGATGTGGTCCTGGGCGGCGCGGCCTTAAATCTCCAGGCCCAGCTTCTGTTTAGCCTGGGCGTGGTTATCTTGATGGGGGCTTATCCATTCCATGTTTGGCTGGTTGCCGATCCCCCGCGCGGCCGGAGCGTTCAGTTGGCGTTGCATCTCTTGCCCGCGCTGGCCGCGTTTCATCTCCTCAGTCGGTTCCAGCTTCCTCTGCTGGGCAGCTTCAGTTGGATCGCGCTGGGGATTGCCGGTTTGTTGGGCAGCGCCATCGTGGCCTGGGCCGAGGAGGATGAGGACCGGGCCTGGGTCTATGTGGCGGTCAATCGGACCACCTGGGCCTTGCTGGCCTTGGCGCTTTCGCGGGAGCAGGGCGCGTATCGGAGCATTTTTCCCCTGGTCAGCCTGGGCGTCGGCCTCATGGTCTGGAGATTGCTTCCTCTCATCCGCAAGCGCTGGAGTCCATATCTGGCTCTCTTCTTCCTGATGGGCTTCCCTTTCACGCCCGGTTTTCCTCTTACCCGCAATCTGGCTCAACTGGCCACGTCGGTCCTGGGCTTTCCAGGATGGCTATTGATTCTGCTGGCGCAGACCCTGTTCGTGGCCGCGGTCTTGCGCCCGCGAGTCCGCGAAGCGGCTCAGGGGGATGCGCATGCAACGCCTTTGACTCAGGGCGTGGTGGGCGCGTTCATGCTGGTGATGGCGTTTGGCGTATGGTGGGGCGTTTCGCCCGCGGCGCTGCTCCGCACCGCGGGCCTGGCCCCCGAAGGCATGGTCATGAACGTCTTTGCACCAATCCGCTTCAGTGGTCTGCTCACAGGCTGGCTCACGTTGCTTTTGCCCTTGCTGTTGGGTTGGCTGCTGGCCCGTTGGCAGGATCGTCTGTTCGCCGGGCAGGAGCGCCTGCGGGCGGAGCTTGCCGCCATCGCGGACCTGAGCTGGCTGGTCGGGCTTAGCCGCGCGGGCTTGCATTACGTCGCCCTGGCCCTGGGCTTTGGCGCTGATATCCTGGACGGCGCGGGCCAGTTCGGCTGGGTCCTCCTCGTCCTCCTCATCCTCTGGCTCTTCTTCCGGTAGCTGATTACTGATTGCCACTCCCCTCCCATGCCCACCCTCGACCAATTTCTCACCCTCACTCAGCGACTGAACAACCCCGCGCTCATCGCCTCCAGCGTGCTGCTGGTGGCTGCGATGCTGGTGTTCAGCGATTGGCGCTGGGCGCTTTTTGCCTTCGCGGGGGTGAAAGTGCTGGCGGGCGTGCTGTTTTTGCAGCTCATGCCGCCCGAATGGGCTTTGCAGCAGTGGGTGGCTGGGGGACTGGTGGGAATCATGTGGTTTCTGGCCGCGCGCCGGGTGGATGTGGTGCGGCGCAGGCAGCTGGGCGTTCCCTGGTGGAAGCCCGAATGGCGACTTAATCCTTCCTCGCTCATGCGCCTGGCGTTTACACTTTTGCTTTTGGTCCTGGTGTACACTGTCCGACCCTACATTCCCTTTCCCAAACTCCCGGCCGATCTGGCCCGATACGCCACCTTTCTGGCCCTGGCCGGGCTTGTGGCCCTGGGTTTGGGGGATAGGCCTATGCGCTGGGGCTTTGGCCTCAGCCTGTGGCTGCTGGCCGCGTCCTTCAGCATTCACGCATTGCAGACGAACGTGGACACGGTGGGCATGATGGCGGGGGTGGAATTGATCCTAGGTTTTGCCATCTCCTATTTCATCGTCGTGGATGGGGCGCGCTTCTGGCCCCGACCGGAGGACGCATGAGCCTGCTGGTCTTCCTTCTCCTCGCCCTCTTTGTCCTGTCCCTGGCCGCGGGGCTATTACGCCGCGCACCCCTCTCCTCGGGCGTGGTCGCGGCCGCGGGGATGAGCTGGCTGGCCTGGTGGTTGTGGCGGCTGCCCACTGAGGAGACCGCCTCGGCGCTGGGGCGCGTCATTTTTCTGGACCAGACTCACGCGCTGCTGGGGTTCACCTTCCAACTGACGCCCGCGGCCCGCGCTCCCGTGCTCCTCATGCTGGGTTGGGGCGCGATCTTCGTCCTGGTCGCGGCGTTGTTGCGCGTGGAGCGCAGCTTCGCGCCCGCCATCCCTCTGCTCGTGGCCGCGTTCACCCTTTTCCTAGCCGCGCAGCCCCTTCTCTACGCACCCTTCTGGCTCATCCTAGCCGCCGTGCTCATGGGCGTCATCGCTCAGGGCAATCAGCCTCGGCCCGCGCGGGCGGCTTTACGCACGCTGCTCGCTCCCATCCTCGCCTTTCCTTTCCTTCTGTTCGCGGCCTGGGTCTTCTCTCAATCGGCCATCGCCGCGGAAGATCCCCAGTTGTGGAGCAGCGCCTGGCGGGCGTTGTTGGTGGGCATGCTCATCCTCACGTCGACTGTGCCTTTGCATGGGTGGATTGTGGCCTTGGGCGAAGCGGCCTCGCCCTTTGCTGGCGCGTTTCTGGTGGGCGCGTGGCAGATCGCGATTTACGCGTTTCTGCGCAGCCTGCTCTTCGCCTATCCTACCATCACCGAATTCATCGACCCGGGCGTGTGGCTGCCCTGGATCGCGGTGGTGCAGATGCTGTGGGCGGGCGCGTTCATGTTCGGCAGTCAGCGCTTGGGGCAGCTTTGGGGATATCTGCTGCTGTGGACGTTTGGAGCCGCGTTTTTGGCCTGGGGATTGACGGGCGAGCTAGGCAGCGAGGCCATCTTCTGGCTGTTCATGGTTTCGCCCATCGCGTTGACTCTGGCCGCGGCGGGTCTGCAGAGCATTGCCCATCGCTTTGGCGAGAATCCCGCATATAGCGCGTTGCACGGCGTCAGCGAACGTCTGCCCTTATCCGCGCTGGGCTTTATTGGGGGCGGACTCTTTTTGCTGGGATGGCCCCTGGGCGCGCTCTTCCCCATGCGGCTGGCCACGTATCAGGTGGCGGCGTATCGGGCGGGAAACATCTTTTTGTGGGCGATGTTAGCGCTGACCCTGGGGGTCTTGGGCCTGATCCGCGCGGCCCGGCATCTGGCCACGCCCGTGCGCGATGTTACTCTCCAGCGGGAATCTCGACGTGCCGCCTGGACCATCGGCCTGTTGCTTCTGGCGGGCGGCCTCATCTTGCTCAATCCGGGCCTGCTCAACGATGTGGCCGAACAGATGTTGGTCTGGTTCAACATGCTCTAACCCTCGCCCGGTGCGAGATCGCCAAGGAGGATAGGTTTTGACAGCCCAGTTGTGGTATGATTTGTGGCAATCAAGGGTTCGTCCACACGCCCGTGTGGGCTTTTTTATGCTGCAAAGAGAATCGGCCTGATTTACCGAAGCGCTCTCGACGCCAACGTAGCTATCGAGGTCTTCCACCGTCATCTTTGGCGTCATCCAATATGACGATGACCTTTGCCGTCATCGTCAAGCGTAAAACGTCAAGCGTCATGTCCTGAGTCCCGCAAAATCGCTATGATCAAATCCTCCCGTCTTCCCGGTTTTTACAAACTTAGCATCGAAGAGCGCCAGCAACTTTTGGCGGAACTGGCCGAACTCGCGCCCGAAGACCTGGCCGCGCTGGCGGGCGGCATCCGCGCGGCCGATGCGGATGTGCTGGTGGAAAACGCGGTTGGAGTCTACGCCCTGCCCTTCGCGGTGGCGCCCAACTTCATCATCGACGGCGAAGAGCTGTTCATGCCCCTGGTCATTGAGGAGCCGTCGGTGGTGGCGGCCATGGCCCACGCGGCCAAGATCGCTCGCGCGGGCGGCGGTTTCACCACCGGCAGCACCCGCCCCGTCATGATCGGCCAGATCCAGCTTCTCGACGTGCCCTATCCCGACGCGGCCATCATTCGTATTGAAGCCCTCAAGTCCGAACTCCTGGCCAAACTCGACCATCTCCATCCTACCATTCGTAAACTGGGCGGCGGCCCCCTGGATTTGCAGGTCCGAAAGCTGGAGGACACGCCCGCGGGCACGATGCTCATCCTCCATCTTCTCATGGACACCCGGGACGCCATGGGGGCCAACGCCATCAACACCGCAGTCGAGACCCTCGCGCCCGAGCTAGAGGCTATTACCGAGGGCCGGGTTCTGCTGCGCATCCTCTCCAATCTTAGCGATCAGCGCCGGGCCTGGGCGAGCTGCCGCATCCCCGTAGGCGCGCTGGAGACGCCCGAGCTCACGGGCGAGGAGGTGGCCCAGGGCATCTTCGAGGCCAACGCCTTCGCCGTGGTTGATCCCTACCGCGCGGCCACCCACAATAAGGGCGTGTTCAACGGCATCGACGCGGTGGCCCTGGCCACAGGGCAGGATTGGCGGGCCATCGAGGCGGGCGGGCACGCCTGGGCCGCGCGCGAGGGACAATATCGGGCGTTAACTGACTGGCGGGTGGAGAACAACCACCTGCTGGGGTATCTGGAGATGCCTCTGGCCGTGGGCGCCGTGGGCGGGCTCACCAAGTGTCACCCCTCGGCCCGCTTGGCCCTGAAGCTGTTGGGCGATCCCGACGCCCGCCGTCTCTCGCAGATTATAGTCGCTGCAGGTCTGGCCCAGAACCTGGCCGCGCTGCGAGCGCTGGTGACGGAAGGCATCCAGCGCGGGCATATGGCGCTGCATCAACGACGCGTCAGGATGATAAATGCGAAATCTGGTGAAGAAAGGCGTCAAACGTAAAACGGCAAACGTCATTTTCATCGGTCACGTCCTTCTG
>DUEQ01000306.1 GCA_011192085.1 Caldilineae bacterium | reverse complement strand
GCAGCTGACTTAGAACTAGCCCAACGCGAAGGTTATGTTTCGGTTGAACATACCAAACGCTACACGACACTTGGCATGGCGACCGACCAGGGCAAGACCAGCAACCTCAACGGGTTGCAGATCGCCTCGGGCAGCCTCTTTGGTCCGTTTCAGGCGATGGAACATGCGGGATGGAATTTCTACGATAAATTCCTGAATCCCATCTTCCATTCCTATTACGAAGGCCTGACCCTGCACGGCGTGCTCAACGCGCTGATCTGGACCACCTTCTTCATCACCGGTTTTATCACCTTCCTCATGATTTACGGGCTCAAACGCCCGCTCCGCTACCCCAAACTGAACGCGCTCGGGTGGTGGATGATGGTGGTCGGGTTGCTGACGGCGGCTGTGCCCATCCTACTGAATCAGGCCAGCGTCCTCTACACATTCTACCCCCCCATGAAGGCACACCCCGCCTTCTACATCGGCATCACCCTGGTGGTGGTGGGGAGCTGGATCGAGGGGTATGGCTTCTATCTCACCTATTATCAGTGGCGCAAAGAAAATCCCCGCACCCGCACGCCCCTGATCGCGTTCATGGGCCTCATCACCATGGTCATGTGGCAGGTAGCCACCCTGGGCGCGGCTGCCGAGCTGCTGGTGGACCTGATCCCCTGGTCTTTGGGCCTGCGCGCGGGGCTGGACCCGCAGCTTGATCGCACCTACTTCTGGTGGACGGGCCACCCCCTGGTCTACTTCTGGCTCCTGCCCGCGTACATCTCCTGGTACGCGTTCCTGCCTCGCCAGGCGGGCGGCAAGCTCTTCAGCGACTCCCTGGCCCGCTTCTCCTTCTGGCTCTTCCTCCTGCTCTCCTTGCCTGTGGGCTTCCACCACCAATATGTGGACCCCGGCGTGCCCTCGGGTTGGAAGATGGTCCACGCCCTGCTGACGTACTCCGTCTTCTTCCCCTCCATGATCACCGCGTTCACGGTGGTGGCTTCGCTGGAAAACGCGGGGCGGAATCGCGGCGGCAAGGGCCTGTTGGGCTGGCTGGCCAAGCTTCCTTGGAATGATCCCAGCGTGCTGGCCCAAATGCTGGCGGGCATCCTCTTCTTCTTCGGCGGCATCGGCGGGTTGATCAACGCCTCCTACAACATCAATCTGGTCGTCCACAACACCTCCTGGGTCCCCGGCCACTTCCATCTCACGGTCTCCACCGGCGTCACCCTGACGTTCATGGGCATCCTCTACTGGATGGTCCCCTACCTCACCAAAAAACCGTTGTGGTGCAAGAAATGCGCGGTGATCCAGGTGTGGCTGTGGTTCATCGGCATGACCATCTTCTCCAACGCCTTGCATGTGGTGGGCCTGCTGGGCGCGCCTCGGCGCACGCCCCTGGGCGCGGCTCCCTACGTTCCCGAGGAATGGGCGGGCCACCTGCTGCGCGTGGGCATCGGCGGCTTCATCCTGCTCATCTCGGTCTACCTGTTCGTGGCCGTCATGATCGGCTCATGGGTCACCAAGAAGAAGCTCAGCGAGGAGCCGGAGCCGCCCGTGGCCGAATCCCTGCTCGATCCGCAGACCACGCCTCGCTGGCTGGATCAATGGGTTCCCTGGCTGGTGGGCGTCGTCATCCTGCTGGTCATCGCCTACGGCCCGCAGCTCGTCTATCAGATCTCGACGGCGCAGTTCACCTCGCCGCCCTACGTCAACATCTTCGGCGGTTAACCGCCACATCGCACTTCAACATCCCTTCCGCCCCGGCATCGCTCCACCCTGATGCCGGGGCGAAAACCGTCCAAGGGGGCGCACATCATGTCCGATCTTGATGTGGAAACAAAAACACTCGACGAAGAAATCGACTCATCGCCCCGTTTTTCGGGACGCTGGTCCGCCTTTCACCGTTCGGTGAATTGGCCTCAACGGGAGGGGAATTGGGTTCGCAGTATGTTGCATGCGCTGGAACGCATCTCTCTGGCGCTGGAAAAACCGATCAACCGCATTGCCAAAAATCCCCATCTGAATCCGCTCTACCATACGGGCGCCATCACCATCTGGTTGTTGATTTTCATCACCATCACAGGCGTCTACCTGTTGATGTTCTATCAATTCGGGTTCGATGTATCCTATCTGGCCGTCTCCAATGTGGAGCGCAGCCTGGTAGGGCGCGTCATCCGGGCGGCGCATCGCTATGCATCGGACCTGGCCATCATCATGGCCTTGCTGCACGCCTGGCGCATGTTCTTTATGGACCGCTTTCGCGGCCCCCGATGGCTGGCCTGGGTCACAGGCATGGCCATGGCCGTCGCCATCTGGTTCACGGGCGTCACGGGCTATTGGATGGTGGCGGACATCCGGGCCCAGGCGCTGAATCAGATTTTTGTGGACCTGATCGGACGGCTGCCTGGCGGAGACGCGATCATCCTCAATCATCTGATACCCATCGGTCCCACATCGGGCTGGGTGCTGTTCGTCACGCTCTTTTTCATCCACATCGGTCTGCCGTTAATCCTCATTCTCTTCATCTGGCTGCACATCAAACGCTTGCAGCGGGGAAAGATCCTGCCGCCCCGATATTGGATATGGTTGTCGCTGGGATTCACCGCGGTGGCGGCCATTTTGATTCCGGTGGGCATGCTGCCCAAGCATAACGTCGTGCAACTGCCAGGCCGGATGGACATCGACGTTTGGTACCTGGCGGCGCTGCCCGCAGCCTTGCATATGAACCCCACCTTGTTCTGGGTGTTGAACTTCCTCGTCCTGAGCGTGGTCACGGCCATCCCCTGGCTGCTGGGCGACTGGGTGCGGCCTAAACTGGACCCCATTGTCGTGCATGAGGACAAGTGCATCGGCTGCACTCTGTGCGCGAAAGACTGCCCCTATAAAGCCCTGACCATGGTGGAGCGGACCGATGGCAAGCCCCACAAGTATGTGGCTGTTGTCGATCCCAAGATGTGCGTTTCCTGCGGCGTTTGCATCGGCAGTTGCCCGACGGATGCGCTGACCCTGGGCGATCAATCGGTCGAGGCCTTGTGGCTGGATACGGTGGCCCGGGCGTCGCAGCAGGAGAAGCCGGTCAAGGTCGTCTTCGCGTGCGAACGCCACGTCTTCCAAGGCGCCCGCCCCTTCATGATGGATGCCGACCATCCTGGCGCGCTGGAGACCGAAGACCAACGGGTGGAGATCGTTCCCCTCACCTGCGCGGCCATGGCCCATCCCAACCTGGTCGCCCAGGCGTTGGAAGCGGGCGCGTCTGAAGTGCAGATTATTGGATGTCCACCCGAGGATTGCGCCAATCGGGAAGGCAATGTGTGGGAGGAGCTACGCCTGAAACGGGAGCGTCAGCCCAAGCTCAAGCGACAATTCGCGGGCGCGCCCATCAGCATGGATTGGGTTCCACCCAACGATTTCGCCCAAGCCCTGAACGCGAAGGAGCATCAAACCGAGGCCACATCCTATCGTTTCACCCTGCGCAGCGCCGATTGGGCCAAGCTGCTGCCCGCCTTGGCGCTTCTCGCCCTGTTCATGGCCATTACGGTAGGGATGAGCCTGGCTCCCTACACCGCATTTGGCGACCAGGACGCGGCCATCGAAGTGCAAATGCAACACCGCAGTGGCGTGCCGGTGTGGACTCCCGAGCAGAAAACGGTGGACTCCGCAGATTTGGATTTCACCAACGCGGCAGATCCCCATCTTGTGGTGAAGCTGGATGGTGAGACCGTAGTGGAGAAGAGGTATGCGCGCGATGACGATGGCGTCGCGTACGCCTATGAGTATCTGCCTATCGCTTCGGGCAAGCGTCATCTCACCGTGCTTCTCATCGACCGCAGCGATCAAACCCAACCCCAGGTCATCTTCGACGGGGAACTCACCCTGCAAGGGCGTCAGATCTTTCCCATCATCATCAAAGACGCCGTCATCGCGGGTGCGAATCCAGAACGAGGGAAGGACATCTTCTTTGCCAGCAGCATCGGTTCGGGCACAGGATGCCGCCTGTGCCACTCCCTTAAACCTGATGAAGTCAAAGTGGGGCCCTCGTTAGCGGGCATCGCCACCCTCGCAGCCACGCGCGTGCCGGGCATGTCGGCCGAGGAGTATATCCGAGAATCCATTCTCCACCCCGACGCCCACATCGTTCCTGGCTTCGACAACAAGATGCCGTCATACATCTCCGAAGGCCTGAGCCCCCAGGATATCGATGATCTGGTGGGCTTCCTGATGACCCTGAAATAGGATTGTAGCGCCTGTTACAACCTGGCTCCACACCCCATTCAATCGCCCTCTCGAGATCAGGT
>DUEQ01000305.1 GCA_011192085.1 Caldilineae bacterium | reverse complement strand
GTGGTCTGGTGGTCTGGTGGTCTGGTGGTCTGGTGGTCTGGTGGTCTGGTGGTCTGGTGGTCTGGTGGTCTGGTGGGGCGGGTATCACGCTGTGCACCCTCGACTGCCGGCGGTCGGTCTTTCCACTGCGGGCCTCGACCATTTGCCCGAAACTGTCCAAGGCTTCGCCTAGGTGCTGCCGGTTGATCCGCCTGATGTCGAACGTGCCGCTGTCCAGAATCGTCTGGAACACTCCTGGGTGCCCGCTCGCCCACTGGTCAACCCGAAGGCCGTACCAGAATCGGCTGCCGCGGCGGATCGCCACAATGCTTGCTCCTTGATCGCGGAGGAATCGTAGCACCGCTTCGGGCGATCGAAACCGCTCAGGTTGAACCGCCGTCGGATGGGCTGCCAGCAGCAAGAACTGGCGCCGTGAACCAGCGAACGGATAAGGCCGCTGGGCAAAAACGCAGATGCGCTCGCCCGCCGGAAGCGAACTCTCCAGAAAGCTGAAAACGCCTGTGCGGAAGAAATCGTCGTAATGGGCCGCAAAACCGCCATGCCACCGCTGGCCGAGCAGCCCGGCCGCAACAGCAGCCACCGTCAGCAAGGCTGCTCCAGATAGGGCCCGCCACAGACGGGGCCACCGCATCAGATGTCCCCGCAGCCAGAGCAGGATGACGCCCAGCGCCAGAAGATCAACACCCACCAGGACAGCTGGAACGAGCTGCCCGGACAACTTTTCGTCGATGACAAACGATGCGCCTTGAAGCCGGCGGACAACGACCACCTGGTAAGCAAGTGCGACCAGGCCCACCAGCAGGCATCCATGTCCCAGCACACGGCCGATCAGCCGCCGCGGAGGCGGCGGGCTGAGCCATCCGTCGCCCTGCGGCCCACGTGGGCCGCTCAGCCGTTGCCACCACGCCGGCAAGACGACCGTCTCGTCAACCAACACTAAAGCACACAGAACCGCCAGGCTGAGAAAAGGCAAGGCCATACGAATGGTCACATACCCGGTGTAGAGCATGTTCAGCGTCCCGGGGTCGATCTCGATAGTAAAAGGCGTGACCCCGTAAAGCACGGCCGAAGCCAGTGTGACGCCCAACAGGCCCAATCGCAGGTCCCGCTGTATGTGGCCCGCTTGTGTGCGGGCAAGCAGCGCCCCGCTGAAACCCAGCCACAATAGCCCAGCCGGCAGGAGCACCAGGGCACCCAGATGGCAAGGGCCAGTGATCCGCCACAAAGCTTCGAGCCACAGCGGCCATTTCTCGGGGGCTGGATTTCCCAAAAGCGTCGTTCCCAACAGATCCGCCCTCACGCCGCTTTGCACATTCTGCTCGGCGGTGATCCCCCGGGGATAAAGCGGCGTCCCCGTGGCCCAGAGGTTGCGCCCGTACCAGTACCCGCCCCAGATGACTATGCCCGCCAGACACATGGCCGCCGCACCGAGCGCAGCACGCCTGCCCCGGCAACGGGCTGTCAAAGCGACCATCGCCGCCAGCCCCACCGCCGCGTAAAGCAGGGCATAGTACTTGATGCCCGAAAGCAAGCCCAGGCAAATCGCCGCCAGGATCAGGTCCGGTCTTCGGAACCGCGCAGCATAGCGCAACGTGTAGGCGAGAGCCGAAAGGAACAAGGCGGCTGCGGCCACGTCGTTTTTGTTGTCCAACAGCTGGTGCGACACAACGTAGTTGGACACCAGGGCCAAAATGCCCAGATGCCGCAAGAGGATGCCCACGCCCAGCAATCGCGCCAACTCGATGCCACTCAGCACCAGCAGCACCGTGGCCGGAAAGTTGTTCAGCGGGGCCAGAAAATCGCC
>DUEQ01000304.1 GCA_011192085.1 Caldilineae bacterium | reverse complement strand
TGGATCAAGTTGGTTATACCGTTTCTGTTGGTATCTACTGTGGTCTTGTCGGGCTGCCAAGGGATAGCGCCGGCACCCACGTCAGCCCCCATGAAGGAACCCACTGCTACACCTGTACCCAAGATCCGTGTGGCTCTAGTGCCTGCCGGCCGGATCGGGACAGAAGGTTTCATGTACTTGGCTGGACAGGGCTACAAAAAGGCGTGTGCGGACTTTGGGTTGGAACCTAAGGTGTTGGAAAGCGAGGTCCCCGAAGAGTGGGAGCGCAACGTGCGCACCGCTGCCCAGGAAGGCTATGACCTGGTGATCGGGGTAGGCTCGACCATGCAGGACGCCGTGGCCCACGTTGCCCCTGAGTTCCCCGACACACACTTTGCGCTGGTGGATGCCTACACCGGTGGCGATAACGTGGTGGGGTTGATCTCCCAGGAGCAGGAAGGCACCTTCCTCGCCGGCGCATTGGCGGCCATGATGACCACCTACACCGACCTCGAAGGGATCAACGAGGACAAGGTGATCGGCTTCGTCGGCGGTATGGACATCCCTGTGATTCACAGATTCCTGGGTGGGTTGGAGCAGGGAGCGGCCTACATTGACCCCGACGTCAAGGTCGAGGTGGCTTACGTTGGTTCCTTCCGCGATCCGGCCAAGTCCAAGGAGTTGGCGCTGGGCATGTTCCAGAACCAGAATGTGGACATTGTCTACTCTGTGTGCGGCGCTTTCGGCGACCACGGGGTCTTCGAGGCGGTGCAGGAGACGGGGCTGTATGCCATTGGCACCGACATAAACTGGGATAACGAGGTGCCGGGGCACATCCTGACCTCTGTGCTCAAGCACACCGATCTGGCCGTCTACGACGTCATCAAGCGCGAGGTGAACGGCGAGTTCACCCCCGGTGAGATCAAGTACGGTCTGGCGAGTGGTGTCATGGACATCACCGATATGTCCGTAATGGGCGACAAGATACCGGATAACGTCCGGGCGAAACTGGCCGAGATCAAGCAGGACATCATTGACGGCAAAATCAAGGTCGAGCGCCGGGACTAAGCAATGGGATGCTGAGTTGCGACGCACTTCTAAAGTGCGTCGCAACTTTGCGTCGCACCCGGTTGTCGGGAGCGGTGATTCATGCCAGAAGCAGTAGCTATGCTCCATATCACGAAAACCTTCCCCGGCGTGGTGGCCAATAAGGATGTGAATCTGGTAGTGCAGCGGGGGGAGATCCGGGCTATCGTGGGCGAGAATGGAGCCGGGAAAACGACCCTGATGCGGATTCTGTACGGGTTAGAGAGGGCGGATTCCGGCACCATCCGGGTGAAAGGCCAGGAGGTCAAGATACCCAATGCCCGTGTCGCCATCGCCCTGGGCATTGGGATGGTTCACCAGCATTTCAAACTGGTGCCCTCTTACACGCTGGCCCAGAATATTGTGCTGGGCGTCGAGCCCCGCCGGGGGCCTTTTGTGGATCATGAACGGGCCTTGCGGGAGGTGCACGAGCTTTCGGCCAGGTATGGCCTGACCGTTAACGGAGAGAAGAAGGTCAGCGATGCCTCGGTGGGCGAACAGCAGCGCGCGGAAATCTTGAAGGCCCTGTACAGGGGGGCCGACATCCTGATTCTCGACGAGCCCACGTCCGTGCTGACGGATATGGAGACGGACGAGTTGTTTATCATGTTGCGCCGCCTGGCCGCGGATGGCAAAACCATCCTCTTCATCAGCCACAAGCTCAGGGAGGTTCTGGAGGTCTCGGACAATACGACCGTGATGCGCGGGGGCAGAGTTGTGGGCACGGTCAAAACGGCAGAGACGAGTGACCGCAAGCTGGCAGAGATGATGATCGGGCGGGAGACTGTGGAGATTCCGCCGCGGGAGGAACCCCCACAGGTGGGCCAGCCGGTGCTGGAATTGGAAGGGGTAGACGTGTACGATTCGCGGGGCATCCCCGCCGTGCGAGAGGCCAGCCTGGTGATCAGGAGCGGTGAGGTAGTGGGCATCGCCGGGGTGGAGGGCAACGGCCAGGTGGAGTTAGCCGAGGCGATCACGGGCCTTCAGCCTATTGCCTGCGGGCGGATTCGGCTGGAGGGCAGGGAGATCCAGAACCGGTCAACGCGACAGATCCGCCAGGCGGGGGTGGCCCACATCCCATCCGATAGAAACTCAACGGGGGTCGCGCTGGAAGCTCAGGTGTGGGAAAATCTGATCGCCGTTGATTACCACGCCCCTCCATATTCCGGCATGCTGGTCCTGGCGATCAACCGGATTCTCTCCTACGCCAAAGATGTGGTCACCCGCTTCGGCGTGCAGACTCCCGGCCTCAAATCCCCAACGCGCAACCTGTCGGGCGGGAACGTCCAGAGGTTGGTCGTGGCCCGCGAGCTGGGGTCGAACCGGGCACGGGTAGTCGTGGCCGCGCAACCCACGCGGGGCATAGACATCGCTGGCACAGAGGCAATCCGCAGGATGCTCCTGGAGTACACCGGGCGGGGGGCAGGGGTGCTCCTGATATCCGCGGACCTGGATGAGGTTCTGGCCCTTAGCGACAGGGTGATGGTGATGTACAGAGGACGATTGGCAGATGCGGGCCGGGTGGACGAGACCATCCGCCAGCGGGTGGGGCGGTTGATGACAGGAGCTGAGCCTTGAGTTAGAATGAGAGAGGTGCAAATGTCTTCCAAAGCGCGTTTGAAAGGCCTGCTGATCGGGGTTGCCATGCAGGCGGCCAACTACGCCCTGATTCTGATCATGGCCCTGGTCGTGGGTGCTGCTGTAATCCTCGTCTCCGGCAAAAACCCTATAGATGCCTACATTGCATTGTTTCAGGGAGCGCTTGGCAGCCCCATCAAGATCGCGGACACTCTGGATAGGTCCAGCGTACTGATCCTGACCGGGCTGGCTGCGGCGGTGGCCTTCCGCACCAGCGTTTGGAACCTGGGCCTGGAGGGGCAGCTTTACGCCGGCGCTTTTGCCGCGGCCTGGGTGGGATTTAGTATCCATGGTCTTCCATCGCCCATCCATATCACGCTGTGTTTGCTGGCCGGGACACTGGTGGGTGGGTTGTGGGGATTGCCGGCCATCCTGCTCAAGCTCCGCTGGGACGTGAACGAGGTGGTCAGCACCTTGATGCTGAATTACATCGCCATTCTCTTCACCGCCTATCTGGTCGCCTTTCCTTTCAGGTCGCCGACGGCCTTCATGCCCGGCACCGAGACGCTCGACGCTACGGCGAGATTGCCGCGCTTGATGATACCCGGCTCGGTCCTGAACATCGGTTTCCTGATCGCCCTGGCCTTTGCCTTCTCGGTATTCTGGTTCCTATACCGCACCAAGTTGGGCTACGAACTGCGGATGGTGGGGTTCAATCCCCGATTCGCCGGTTACGCCGGTATGCCCGTGCGCCGGAGCACCTTCCTGGCCATGATCTTCAGCGGGGCATTGGCGGGACTAGGCGGGGCGGTGGTGATCACCGGTTTCTTTGGCCGGTTCATCTCCTCTTTCTCCGTGGGTTACGGGTGGGACGGCATGGTGATATCCTTACTGGCGCAGAATCATCCCCTCGGTGTCATTCCGGCGGCGATCTTCTACGCGGCCCTGGCCAACGGTGCTTTGGCCATGCAGTCGGCAACCGGTGTGCCCCAGGCTCTGGTCGTCACGGTGAAAGGCACGATTATGTTCTTCGTCACCGTGCAGTTCTTTATCGCGTTTCTCAACAGGAGACTACGGCAATGGATGCCTTCGACATCTTAGGACGGATCATCACCCTGACACTTTTTGCGGCCACCTTGCGCATGGCCACGCCTGTACTGTTCGCCACGCTGGGCGGGATATGCTCCGCGCACAGTGGGGTTTTCAACGTTGGGCTGGAAGGGTTGCTGGACCTGGGCGCTTTTTTCGCCGTGGTTGGCAGCGTGGCCCTGGGCAGCCCCTGGGCGGGTCTGGCCCTTGCCATAGTGTCCTGTCTTGTTGCCAGCCTGGTGTTTGCTGTGATACACCTTGAACTGAAAGCTCACGAGATCATCGTCGGCCTGGCCCTCAATCTCTTTGCCTATGGTCTGACCAACTACCTGCTGGTGGCCATCCTGAAAGCCACCGGTTTCTACAAGTCCCCACTCATCATCGGCTTCCAGCCCGTCAACATCCCGCTGATCGAGCGGATACCCATCGTTGGAGAGCTGCTCAGCGGACATTCCCCCCTGGTGTACCTGGGTTTTCTGGGCGTGGCTCTGGCATACGTCGGCCTCTTCAAGACGCCGTGGGGCTTCCACCTGCGTGCGGTGGGCGAGAACGCGGACGCAGCCGAGGCGGTGGGGATCAATACGCGCCTTATGAAGTACGCCGGTATGCTACTGAGCGGTGCGCTGTGCGGTTTTGGGGGTGCTTTTCTGAGCCTGGCTTACCTGAACATGTTCTCCGAGAACATGACCGCCGGACGCGGCTGGCTGGCCCTGGCGGCGGTCAACTTTGGCGAAGGCCGCCCGCTCAAGAGCCTGGTCGCTTGCCTGATATTTGGCTTCGCCGATGCGCTGGCCATCCGCCTGCAGCAGTTCGGCCTGCCCTCCCAACTGGTACTCATGTTGCCTTACGTGGCCACCCTGGTGGTGCTGATCCTCTCGGCGATCCAGCGAAGTAGAAAGGCGGAGCAGGTGTTAGAAAGCCCGCCCCCGGCTGCGAAGCCGGTGGAGGTTTAGATGATCACGAACGGAGAAAGCGTGGATGTTTGACTTACTTATCAAAAACTGCACTGTTGTGACACTGGATGACAAACGCCGCGTGTTGCCAAGGGCGGCGATTGCCGTCGAGGGCTCCCACATCGTTGCCGTGGGATTGGAGGTGGACGGCGCGACGAAAAAGGTGATTGACGCCGCGGGCTGCGTGGCCATGCCCGGCCTGATCAATGCTCACACCCACGTCTACCAGGCGCTCATCGAGGGCATCGGCTACGACATGCACTTCGACCCCTGGAACTGGCGTTTCCTCTTCCCCATCGTCTCCCATATCGGCCCTGAACATGCCGAGGTGAGCGCGCAGATCGCCGCCCTGGAGATGATCAAAAGCGGCACGACCACCGTCTCCGACCACTGGTACCTCCACACCAACTTTGATAACATCCATCTCGTGGCCGAGGCCTTCCGGGATGCGGGCCTGCGGCACCACGTGGTATACGGGCTGCTGGATCAGACTTTTGCCGGGGAGCGTATTGACTCCGCATACATGACCATGATCCGCCGCCAGGACGTCCTGATCGAAGCAGCGGAGACCTTTATCTCCCGCTGGCACCAGAAGGGGCGGACGGTCGTGGCCCTCGGCCCCGGCTCCACCGAGGACATCAGCGATAGACTGATGCGCAAAACCATCGAGATGGCCCGCGAGCGGGGGTTGCAACTGGCTACTCACGTGGCGGGGTGGGCGGAGATAGTCACTTATGCGATCAAAAATTACGCCCTGCGAGACCTGGAGTACGCGCACTCGATTGGCTTGACCGGTCCCGACGCGATTCTTTTCCACGCTGTGTGGCTTTCACCTCGCGAGATGCAACTGGTCGTCGAAAGCGGGAGCAAGATCGTGCATTGCCCGGTGGCCAACGCTCACCTGGCTTACGGTATCGCCCCGGTGGCCGAACTGCGCGCCCAGGGTGTGACGGTGGGCCTGGGCACGGATGGCGCGGCCAGCTACACCTATGACCTCTTCGAGGTGATGAAGATGGCCACCATGCTGCAAAAGGTCAAACACCTGGACGCAGAGGTGTTGACCGCCGAGGATGCGCTGGAGATGGCGACGGTGGACGGGGCCAGGGTGCTGGGCCTGGAAGATCAAGTGGGCAGTCTGGAACCGGGCAAGCAGGCCGACATCATCCTGGTTGACTTCCAGCAGCCCCACCTGATGATGGCCCATCAAGTCGTCCCCAAGCTGGTCTACAGCGCGCGCGGGCACGATGTGGTGACCAGCATCATTGGCGGGCAGGTGGTCATGGAGAACCGCAAAGTGCTGACGATGGACGAGGCGGCGGTCCTCGACCGGGCACGCGAGGCGACGGCGGATCTGGTGAGCCACGCCGGGCTCGAGACCCACGATCTGCTGGAAGCCCCGTGGCCCAGACAGGGGCCGCGCTGGCGCGTGGCGGTCACGCCGGAGTGGTTCAAGACCCGCAAGTAGGAACATAGGGGCGAAGCGTGCTTCGCCCCTGCTACGGGCAGGGATATGATCTGGTTTCATCGTTTACTGCGCATTGACCTGGCCCGCCAGACGGCCACGGTCGAAGAGGTACCGGCTGAGCTGACCGCCGCCTTCGTGGGCGGTAAGGGCCTCGGCACCTGCTATTTCTACCGCGAGGTTAGCCCGCGCGTAGATCCCCTCGGCCCGGAGAACAAGGTCTTCATCGCGCCGGGCGTGCTCAACGGCACCCTGACCCCCGCCGCCTCCCGCTACGAGATGGTCAGCAAATCCCCACTGACGGGCCTCTACCTGGATAGCAATGCGGGCGGGCACTTTGGGCCAGAGCTCAAACTCACCGGTCACGATTTGCTCATCCTGGAGGGACAATCGCCCCACCCTGTGGCGCTGGTGATTCAGGGCGACGCAGTGCGGTTCCGCGACGCCTCCCATCTGTGGGGCCGCTCAATTTATGAGACCGAGACGGCGCTGCGGGCCGAACTCAGCGACCCGCGCTTCCGCATTGCCAGCATCGGGCCGGCCGGCGAGCGACTGGTCAAGTTTGCCTGCGTGAGCAACGACTACTCGCGGCAGATTGGGCGCGGCGGCATGGGCGCGGTGTTCGGCTCCAAGCGGGTCAAGGCCATCGCCGTGCACGGCACGCGCACGCTGCCGGTCGCCGATCCCGATGCCCTCATGGATGCCGTGGACGCGGCCCTGAAGCACATCTTTGAAAACCCGTGGGTACCCCACAAGCGGGAGCACGGGACGATTGGCTCGCTGGACGATAATCACACGCTGGGGATCGTACCGGTGCACAATTTTACCCGCAGCGTGTTCGAGGGGATAGATCGCGTCAGCTCAACCGTCTTCGGCGAGCTGGTGGAAGCCCGCCTGGCCTGCGCCATCTGCCCGGTAGCCTGCTCCAAAGGCACGCGGTGGCGCGGAGGCAGCGAGAGCGATGGCATCGAGGGTCCGGAGTATGAAACGGCGGCACTGCTGGGCCTGAACTGCCTGGTAGACGATCCCCAGGCCATCATCCACGCCAATCTCTTATGCAATCAGGCCGGGATGGACACCATCTCCGCCGGCGCGGTGGTGGGTATGGTGCTGGCCGCCGCCGACGAGGGTCTTATCCTGTGGGGCGAGCTGGGATTGTCTCCTTCAATGCCCCGGGGCGACATGGTCGCCAGATTGCTGGAACGCATCGCGCGGCGGGAGGGAATCGGCGACTTGCTGGCCGAAGGGGCGCGCGCCGCAAGCGAGGCCCTGGGCTTCCCCGACCTGGCCCCCCAGGTCAAGGGACTGGAGTTTCCCGCTTACGATCCACGCGTATCGCCCGGCATGGCCCTGGCCTACATGACCTCCGACCGGGGGGCCTGTCACCTGCGCACCTACCCCTTTGGCCGCGAGGTGTCCGGCGTGCTGCCCTGGTTCAGCCTGGAGCAGAAAGCCGAGTTTGTCAAGCGCCAGCAGGATGAGAAGGCGGCGCAGGAATGCCTGGGGGTGTGCCAGTTTCCCTACGGCATCGGCCTGCTGACGGACGACCTGCCGAACCTGCTCAGCGCCGCCAGTGGCGAGGAGTGGTCCTATGAGCGGCTGTGCGCGGTGGGCGAGCGTGTATGGAACCTCAGCCGGGCTTTCGATGCTCAATTGGGTGTGGACCGCCGGGCGGACTATTTGCCCCGCCGCTTCTCGGAAGTGCCCATGCCAGACGGGATGGGCGCCGGCCACGCCCTCTCCCGCGCCGATCAGGACTGGCTGCTGGATCGCTACTACCGCCTGCGGGGCTGGGACAATCGGGGCCTGCCCACACCACAAACTTGGGAACGGCTGGGCCTCAGTAGATTTGCGGATTTGCCGACTTGCTGACCTGCAAACTTGCACACTTGAAGATTTATGCCACCACACATCGAAGTTGACCTGAAACTCTGCACCGGATGCCGCACCTGCGAGCAAGTGTGTGTGTTCGCCCACGAAGGCGTTTTTGGCCCGGTGCGGGCGCGCATCCATGTGCTACGCCGCGACGTGCTGACTTTCGAGGCCAAAGTCTGCACGCATTGTGCCGAGGCGTATTGCGTGGCCGCCTGTCCCACCGGCGCGCTGGCACGCAGGGGGAAAAAGACCGTATTTGACGCAGAGCTGTGCACGGGTTGCGGCGCATGCGTGCAGGTGTGTGATCTCCTGTTCTGGGATGAGGAACGTGAGCAGCCGCTGATCTGCGATCTATGTGCGCGGTGCGTGCGCCGCTGTCCGGAGAAGGCTATCAGGGTTGTCAAGTGAATAGAACGCAGATGAACACGGGTTTGCGCAGATGAAAAACAGGAAAATCAGCGTGGATCTGCGTCCAGCACCCTGACTCGTTGGTAGGGAGGAAGACAATGCCGGAGAAAGTGAAGATCCGCCTTAATGTAAACGGTCAGCCCGTCGAGGCCCACGTTGATCCCAAGATGTCGCTGCTCACCTTTCTGCGGGAGGAACTGGGTCTGACGGGCGCTAAAGATGGCTGCTCGGAGGGGACGTGCGGAGCCTGCACGGTCATCGTGGACGGCGCAGCCAAACGATCCTGCCTGTTGAAAATGAAGCGCATGGATGGGCGCAGCGTGGAGACCATCGAGGGCGTGGCCGAGGGCGACCGCTTGCATCCACTCCAATACGCGATGGTGCGCGAGGGGGCCATCCAGTGCGGGTTCTGTACGCCGGGCATGGTGATGGCCGGCAAAGCGCTGCTGGACAGGAACCCAAACCCATCGCTGGATGAGATCGAGAAGGCTCTCGATCATAACCTGTGCCGCTGCACGGGCTACAGGCCCATCGTCGCCGCCATCCAGGAGGCGGGGCGCATGCTCCGGGCGGGCGTGAGCGAAGTGCCGGTCGGCGACCTCTGGCCGGCCGAGGATCAGGTCGTCGGGCGGGCCGTGGCCCGCGTGGACGGGGTGGACAAAGCCACCGGCCGGCTCAAGTACGCCGCCGACCTCCATGTGGAAAACATGCTCCACGCCAAAGTGCTCCGCGCTGCACATCCCCACGCCCGCCTGCTGCGCGTGGATACGACGGCTGCCGAACGCGCACCCGGCGTGGTAGCCGTGCTCACCGCCAAGGACGTCCCCGGCCGGAACCGTTTTGGCCTCATCCGCAAGGACCAGCCGGTCTTTGCCGAGGATCGTGTGCGTTATCTGGGAGACGCCATCGCCGCCGTGTACGCGCAGACCGAGGCCCAGGCCGAGGCCGCGCTGGCCCTCATCGAGGTCGAATACGAACCCTTGCCGGTGATCGAGACCCCGCAACAGGCCCTGGCCGAGGGCGCGCCCGTCATCCACGAGGAAAACGAGGAAGGCAATCTGCTGTGCTACATCCCCATCCGCAAGGGCGACGTCGAAAAAGGATTCGCCCAGGCGGACGTGATCATTGAAGGCGAGTATTACACTCCTTTCGTCGAGCACGCCTACCTGGAGCCCGAGGCCGGGCTGGCCGTGCCGCAGGAGGGCGGGGTAACGGTGTACGTGGGCAGCCAGAGCTCGATCCACGACCAGGAAGACGTGGCCGCCGCCCTGAGCCTGCCGCTGGAGAAGGTGCGCGTGATCCACACGCCCATGGGTGGGGCGTTCGGAGGTAAGGAGGACATCACGGTGCAGATCGTCGCCGCCCTCGGCGCGTTGAAGACCGGTCGCCCGGTGAAGTTCGTCTGGACCCGCCGGGAGTCCCTGATCGCTTCGATCAAACGTCACGCGGAATGGATGCGCTACCGCACCGGCGCTACCCGCGATGGAAAGCTCGTCGCTGCCGAGATCGAAATCTACGGCGACGGCGGTGCTTACGCATCCGCTACCGATGCAGTGCTCTTCCGGTCGGCGGCCTTTTCGTGCGGCCCTTATGAGATCCCCAACGTTAAGGTGGACGTGTACGGCGCGTACACCAACAATCCTCCCTGCGGCGCGATGCGCGGCTTTGGCAATCCCCAGGCGACCTTTGCCTCCGAGATTCAGATGGACCGGCTGGCCGAGGCGCTGGGGATGGACCCCGTGGAATTCCGGCTCAAGAACATCCTGGAGCCGGGCAAGGTCACCATCACCGGCCACGTGCTCCAGCACAGCGTGGGCGCGCGGGCCACGTTGGAGGCGGTGCGCGATTCCCTGGCCGCATCCGGGATGCCCACGCCACCGCCCGGCAAGCGGATCGGGGTGGGGTTCGCCGCGTCGTACAAGAACGTGGGGCTGGGATCGGGCATGGAGGATGGAGCGGGTGCCCACCTGATCCTGCAATCCGACGGGAGCATCCTGCTCCGCGAGGGGGCGATGGACATGGGCCAGGGTGCGGACACGGTGATGGTGCAGATTGCGGCGCAGACCCTCGGCGTGCCCTTCAACCGCATCCGCGTGCACGTGGGAGACACCGCCCTGGACCCCTCCGGCTGGATGACCACCGCTTCCCGCCAGACGTTCATAACCGGCAACGCGGTCTACCACGCCGCGCTGGAGCTGCGGGCCGACCTGTGCGCTGCCGTGGCGGAGAAAATCGGTGTCCCCGCCAACCAGGTGAAGCTGGCGAAGGGCGTCTTCCGTCTGACCGATGGTGACGAGGCACTCACCACGCTGGAGGAGCTGGCAGCCTGGGCTGCAGCCGAGGGCAAAACCTTTGAACGTGAGTATTTCTACGTCGCGCCCCAAACCTACCCCGTTCCCGATCACGTCGATCCCGTGCCGGCGCGAGACCCGGACGAGACCCGCCTGCACTTTGCCTACTCCTTCGGCACGCAAGCAGCCATCGTGGCCGTGGATGAGGAGACTCACCAGGTCGAGGTGCTGAAAGTCATCGCCGCGCACGACGTGGGCGAGCCGATAAACCCCCAGGGCATCGTGGGCCAGATCGAGGGCGGTATTCTGATGGGGATCGGATATGCCCTCAGCGAGGAATTCCGCCTGGAGGCCGGGCGGCCCGTGACCGACCGCTACGCCAAGCTCGGCCTGCCGGGGGTTGCCCGCATGCCCGAGATGGTGGCCCTCAGCGTATCGGATCCACACCCCGAGGGGCCTTATGGGGCCAAGGGCATGGGCGAGCTGCCCATGTCGCCCACCGCGGCGGCCATCGCCAACGCGATCTACGACGCAGTGGGTGCGCGGGTCTGTAGCCTGCCCATCACCCCCGAGAAGATCGCTGCAGCACGCAGGGAACATGAAACGTGAGGGCTGCTTCACGCAATACGCTTTACGATTCACGTTTCACACCTCTATCTCTGACAGGCAAAATGGGAGAAACAGATGCAACCTAACGATGTAAACCTTACAGTAGACTTCCTGGGTCTGCGGTTGCGCAATCCCCTGGCCCTCACCGAGGGGCCTCTGACCGGAAGTGCGGACCGTATCCGTCGCGCCGCCGGGCATAGCATCGGCATCATGTTCACCAAAGGCATCCGCCCCCAACCGGCCACCTCGCCTAACCCCTTCATCGCCAAAACCGGCCGCCGGAGCCTGATGAACGCCGACTGGTCGGACATAGGGTTCGAGCAGTGGTTGAAAGACCTGGAAGAACTGCGTGACCGCGACTTTTTCCTGGTGGCCAGCATCGCCAAGAACTACGTCACGCCCCCGGTGGCCGCCGACATGGCCGAGGAGATCGCTCAATGCGGTCCCGACGCCATCTCCCTGGTGGACTATGACCCCGACGATCTGATCCGGGCCGTGAAACTGGCCCGGCCGCGGGTCAAGCTCCCGCTGATGGTCAAGCTCTGCCCTTTCATGCCCCGGCTGGAGGAGGTGCTCAAAGAACTGGTGGAGGCCGGGATTGACGGGGTGGCGGCGATGGATTCCATCGGCCCGGTGCTCGCGGTGGACGTGGAGACCGGGTTGCCCAGTATGGGCAGCGAAGATGGAAGCGGCTATCTGTCGGGCGAGGCCATCAAGCCGGTCATGGTCAAGTACGTGTACGAGATCTCGCGCTTTGTGGACCTGCCGGTGGTCGGCGTGGGCGGGGTGAGCAAGGCCGAGGACGTGGTCGAGGTGACAATGGTCGGCGCAACGGTGGTGGGAATGGTGACCGCGCCGCTGCTGCATGGTTTGGGAGTCTTTGATCGGGTTGAAAAGCAACTCCGCAAGCACCTGGCCGACCGAGACGTGGCGGACATCAACAGCCTGCGCGGGCTCACCCACCGCAAAGTGGCGGAGGCAGGGATGCGTTACGATGCCCGGGCCGTGATTGATCCGCAAAAGTGTGAGAACTGCGGCTTATGCGTGCGGGTCTGTTTCAAGCAGGCCCCGCTCGAAGAAGATGGCAGTACCCGCATCCAGATCGAGCGTTGCGTGGGTTGCGGGCTGTGCGTGAGCGTCTGCCCGCAGAAAGCCATCACCTTGATTTGCTGATTCGCAGATTTGCCAACTTGCAGATTTGCTGATT
Source organism: Caldilineae bacterium (assembly GCA_011192085.1). Taxonomy (GTDB): domain Bacteria; phylum Chloroflexota; class Anaerolineae; order J102; family J102; genus M2005. The sequence goes on along the minus strand of DUEQ01000304.1, from coordinate 1,278 downwards.
TGGAGATTTGGGCTGTGGACATTGTCATCAAAGGCGGCACGCTGGTGCTGGGCGAGGGGGTCTTCCCGGCGGAGATCGGCATCACGGGCGAAAGAGTCACCGCCGTGGGGCAATCACTCGACGGCAAGCGGGTGATAGACGCCACCGGCTGTCTGGTGCTGCCGGGCGGCACAGATGCGCACACTCACCTGGGCCTGTCCCTGGGGCCGGGCCTGGCCTCGAGCGACGATTTTGAATCCGGAACCATCGCCGCCGCCTGCGGAGGCACGACCACCATCATCAACTACGCCGAACAGTGCGGCTATGCCAGCCTCTTGGAGGCTCTCGAAGCGTGGCGGGCAAAAGCTGCGGGCCGCGCCGTCATTGATTACAGCTTTCACATGCTCATCGTTGATCCGCGCCCGGACGTAATCGAGGAGATGGCGGTCATCGTCCAGCAGGGCGTGACCAGCTTCAAGGCATTGCTGGCCTACAAGGGCATCGTCATGCTGGATGACGCGCAACTATTCCGTGTGCTGGAGCGCGCCAGGGACCTGAGAGCCCTCGTCAACGTGCACGCCGAGAATGGACACCTGATTGACGAACTGGTCGCCGCCTGCCGTGCTGCCGGCCAGACTGCGCCGCGTTACCATGCTCTCACCCGGCCAGAGGTGGCCGAGGCCGAGGCGACTGAGCGGGCGTTGGCCCTGGCCGAAGCAGCCGGCGCGCCCATCTACATCGTGCACATGACCTGCGCCCGGGCGGTGGATGCCCTGCGGCGGGCGCAGACCCGTGGGCAGGCAGCTTTTGGCGAGACCTGCCCCCAGTACCTTTTGCTCGACGAACGAGTCTACGAGAGCGAGGATTTCGACGCCGCTGCTGGATACGTCCTCTCCCCCCCGCTGAGGGAGCGGGGCAATCAGGCCGCGCTCTGGACAGCGCTGACTGCGGGCACGATCCAGGCCATCGGCACCGATCATTGCCCTTTCACGCGGGAGCAGAAAGCGCGCGGACGGGGTGACTTCACCCTCATTCCAAACGGGCTGCCGGGGGTTGAGACGCGGGTACCGTTGCTTTATCACTACGGCGTGAGAGAGGGTCGCCTGTCGCTATCCGATTGGGTGCGGCTGACGGCCACCAATCCCGCCCGCCTTTTCGGCCTCTATCCGCGTAAAGGCACCTTGCTCCCGGGCAGCGATGCCGATCTGGTCATCTTCGATCCAGAGAAGCGCATGACCCTTGACGCTGACCGTCTGCACATGCGTACCGACTACTCACCCTACGCCGGTTGGGAGGTAC
>DUEQ01000303.1 GCA_011192085.1 Caldilineae bacterium | reverse complement strand
TTCTGGTTGTTGACCGTTTTGCTCGCCTTTATTCTTCTGGGCAGCTTCCATCATGCCCAGGCCATGGAGATTCGTGAGGGCGAGGAGGTTGTCATTCCCGCGGGGGAGATCATCGAAGATGATCTCTACGCCACAGGGCAGCGCATCGTTGTGGATGGCGTGATCCAGGGAGATCTCGTCGCCATGGGAGGAACGGTTGTCATCCAAGGCGAGGTGGATGGGGATCTCATGGTCATGGCGCAGAGTTTGGTGATCGATGGCGTGGTGACGGATGATGTCAGGGGGTTCGCCCAAACCATTCAGGTGGCCTCAGGAGGCCATGTGGGTGATGATCTGATCGGGTTTGGCTTCAGCTTGGACACCCAGAAGGAGAGTGAGGTGGGGGGAACGGTGCTCTTCTTCGGCGGGCAGGCCTTTATCGCTGGCGATGTGGGGGAGGATGTGAAGATCTCGACCAATGGATTCTCTTTGCAAGGCCGGGTGGCCGGCGATGTGAAGGCCGATGTGGGGAGCGCCGAGGGCGCGCCGCCCACCATGTTTATGTACATGCCAAATATGCCTGCGATGCCCATTGTGCCCGGTGGGCTGACAGTGGGAGATCAGGCGTCAGTCGGGGGGACGCTGGCCTATCAAGCGCCGCAGGAGGCGTCGATTCCTCCTCACATTCGGGCCGACTATACGCCCGCGCCTGAAGAGGCCCATCGCCAACCCACGCTTCAGGATCGGGTGTTGACAGGGGTGCGCTTGTTCGTTTCCCTCCTATTGGTGGGCTTTCTCCTCCTGCTTCTGCCCGCTCCTCGCGAGGGCATGCTCGTTTCCGTGCGTCAGCAGTTCGGCAAGACGCTTTTGTGGGGCGTCATCGCTTTCATTGGCGGCTTTGTGCTCTTCATCCTGCTGGCGTTGGCCCTGGCTCTGCTCTCGGCCCTGCTCTTTACGCTCACCCTGGGCAAGCTTGGCATGACCACGCTGATGGTGGGCCTGACGCTGTTGGCCTTGTATAGCGTGGGCCTGTATGTAGTCGCCACCTGGTGGGCTCAGGCGCTGATGAGCCTCTGGTTAGGGCAGGTCATCTTGGGCAAGATCAAGCCTGAATGGCGACAGAGGGGCGCATGGAGCCTGCTGTTGGGAGCGTTCCTGGTGGCTCTGTTGTTGACCATGCCCTATTTGGGCGGTCTGCTCCGCCTCTTCATGGCCATCATGGGGTTGGGCGCTTTGCTGCTCTGGTGGATCGGCCTGTATCGAGGTCGCGGATCCCAGGCGCTTCCCACTCCTTCCTCCCATCCTGAGCCGCACGCCCCGGAATCGCCCCCCACGCTATCCTCCAACACTTCTGATTGATAAATCTCGCAAATAGACGATGGCCATGGAGGATAGGCGAAAGTGTTCATTTCTCCATCGGCCATCGTCTATCGACCATGGTCTTTTCATAGGTTTTGAAACGCGCCATCCCCACCCTGCCGGGCGTCTTCGGCGGGGTTTTGTGATATAATGGATCGTGGTGCAAGACGCCATCCATTTTTACGCAGGACATGTCCATTTTCTATGAATTCGCAAACGCTACGTAACAGTATCATCTACATCGTCATCCTAACCATTTT
>DUEQ01000302.1 GCA_011192085.1 Caldilineae bacterium | reverse complement strand
TGACTCCGGAAATCATCCCCACGGAATCCAATCTTGCAGAACCTCAACCCCCCAACGATACGCCCATAGAGGCCGACGAAACGGAATCCCAGCAGGCTGTCCACCCCATGGAACAGTTGCTGATGGATTCCGCCTATGATCTGCGGGAGCTGGAAGTCGGGGAAATCATCGAAGGCGTTATTGTCGGTATTTCCGACAACAACGAGGTGTTGGTGGACATCAACGCCAAGTCCGAGGGCGTCATCCCCGCCCGAGACCTGGACCGCGTCGACGAGGATATCCGCGAGAATCTCAAGCCGGGCGACGAGGTCTTCGTGCAGGTGGTGCGTCCGACCAGCCGCGAGGGCAACGCCATCCTCTCCCTTTCGCGGGCGCTGGCCGAATACGACTGGCAGCGCGCGCAGGAGCTCCTGGAGTCTCAGGAGATCTTCGAGGGCGAAGTCAGCGGCTACAACCGCGGCGGTGTCATCGTCTACCTGGGCAAAGCCCGCGGCTTCGTGCCCGCGTCACAGCTCGTCAGCGATGAGGGGAAGAAGCAGGAGGACAGCGACGATCGGTTCAAGGATCTGGTGGGCAAGAAGCTTATGCTCAAGGTCATCGAGATGGACCGCAGCCGCAACCGCCTCATCCTGTCGGAGCGCCAGGCCATGCGCGAGTATCGCCGCATGCAAAAGGAGAAGCTGCTCAGCGAACTGCAAGTGGGCGAAGTGCGCAAGGGCGTCATCAGCAGCATGGCCCCCTTTGGCGCGTTCGTCGACCTGGGCGGCGCGGACGGCCTCATCCATCTCACCGAACTCTCCTGGCGTCGCGTCCAGGACCCCACGGAGGTGGTTAGCATTGGCGACGAGGTCGAGGTCAAAATCATCAGCGTGGATCGGGAACGCCGACGCATTGGGCTCAGCCTGCGCCAGCTTCAGCCCGAGCCCTGGAGCGTCATCCATGAGAACTACGCCATTGGCCAGCTCGTGGAGGGCGTCATCACCCGCCTAACCAGCTTCGGAGCCTTCGCCCGAATCGACGACACCATCGAGGGGCTCATCCACATCAGCGAGCTCTCCGACCACCGCATCAACCATCCCAAAGAAATGGTGAAGGAAGGGCAGCGCGTCACCCTGCGCATCATCAAGATCGAGCCCGAGAAACGCCGCATGGGTCTGAGTCTCAAGCGCGTCCCCGAGGAGCAATACGCGGAGATCGATTGGGCGCCTGATGACGAGGATGCAGCCACCATCGGCCAAGCCCTCGGCGAGGAGGTGGTTGAGGAGATGATGGCGGAGGGGCGCGTGGACGAGGAAGCGCCCGAAGAAACCGCGAATGAAACCAGCGAGGATGCCAGCGAAGTCGAGGCCTGACGTCCGACTTCCTCGCAACAGGCGATAAAACAAGCCGCTCCGCAAGGGGCGGCTTTTGCGCGTCCTAAGCATTTTCGGCTCTTTGAGGTTTTGTAGGGCAAGCAACCATACACCCTGTAAGGATGATGGGCGATGGCAATGGATAAACGCTATCGCCCATCGCGCCTATCGTCTAT
>DUEQ01000301.1 GCA_011192085.1 Caldilineae bacterium | reverse complement strand
CGTCATCAAAGTGGAAAAGAACTTGCAGTCAGACCCTCATATTCGGGAAAGGCTGGAGCGAGTTCGGACGCGTCTGAAATAGTGGATCGCCGGCGTTGGCGAGGGGTTTGGTATCTCGATCCCGCCTGGATCGGGGAGGGTTGCGCGCGTCTTCTGTGGATAAGTGCCGGTTTTCTGTGGATAACTCGGGTGGGCTGTGGATAAAACTTGCATGAGGTGATCGCCCGGAGCGCTTTACGAAAATACGAAGATGATCATGAGATCATTTACGTTGGTGCGGGTGGGGCCGGTGATGAGGAGGTCGTGGACGGCTTTGAGGTAGGAGTGGCTGTCGTTGTGTTCAAGATGGGCGAGCGCGTCCAGGCCCAAAGCCCAACCGCGAGCGACGGTGGCGGCGTCGGCGACGCCCCCTGCCGCGTCGGTGGGCCCGTCTGTGCCGTCGGTACCCAGGGAGAGGATGACGATGGGGGCGGCTTCGGGCACGCGGGCCAGGGCGACGCCCGCGGCCAGGGCCAATTCCTGGTTCCGGCCGCCTTGGCCCGCTCCGCGCAGGGTGACAGTGGTCTCGCCGCCCAGGATGAGGCAGGCGGGCGGGGAGAGAGGGCGGTTGCGAGCGACGATCTCGCGGCCCAGGGCGACGAGGACCTGAGCCACCTCCCGGGCTTCGCCCTGGACGAAGGTGCTGAGGATGGCGGCGTGGAAGCCCTGGGCTTCCGCAGCCCGACGAGCCGCCTCGGCAGCGATGGCGTTATCGCCTACAATGACGTTGTGCACGCGCTGGAAGATGGGATCGCCCGGCTTGGGGGTGTCGGGCAGACGACCCGCAAGCCCCGCAAGCAGATGATCTCGCACCGCTGCGGGAAGGACGTTTTCCAGACTGTATTTCTGGATGACGGTCCAGGCGTCGGCCCAGGTGGTGGGATCGGGCGCGGTGGGGCCGGAGGCGATGGCGTCGAGGGGGTTGCCCACGACGTCGGAGAGGATGAGGCTGAGGAGGGCGGCGGGATGGGCCAGGTGGGCGAGCTGGCCTCCTTTGACCTGGGAGAGGTGTTTGCGCACAGCGTTGATTTCGTGAATGGCGGCGCCACAGGCCAGGAGGAGGTCCGTGGTACGCTGGAGGTCGTCCAGGGTGAGGCCGGACGCGGGAAGGGTGAGGAGGGCGGAGCCGCCGCCAGAGATGAGGGTGATGAGAAGGTCGTTGGGGCCCAGGCGGACGATCGTCTCGACCGCGCGGCGGACGGCGGCCACGCCCTGCGCATCCGGCGTCGGATGCGCCGCCTCGACCACGGCCAGGGGCGCCAGGGAGGCCGGATCCCCTGGGCCATGCCCATATTTCGTGATGACCAGGCCGTGGTCGAGGCGATGGCCCAGGCCGTCGCGTACGGCCTGGGCCATGGGCGTGGCCGCCTTCCCGAAGGCGAGCGCGACCACCCGCTCGAACCCATCCAACGCGTATCGCTTCCCCGCCACCGCCAACGCGTCCTCCTGCCAATCCACGGCCCGATTCACCACGGTGGCGGGCTCCACCGCGGCCAACGCCGCGTCCAGGATGGGCAGGATACGCCCGCGGCGCTCCGGGTCGGGTTTCAGAAAATCAAGATCGAGAGATGTCATGGTGGAACTCATGGATATCGTAACTGCTGAAGCCAGCGTCTTGTTTCGCTGTAAGGAGCGGCCTTTGAAACCATGTG
>DUEQ01000300.1 GCA_011192085.1 Caldilineae bacterium | reverse complement strand
TTTTCATCGGTATCGACGCGGTCAGGCCCGCAGTGCGACTGTTTCAAAAAAATAGCGATCTCACGCCGGTCAATCATAAACCCGGTGAAAATCGGACGCCCAGCGGATGACGAGGATCACGGCAAGGCTCGCGGCCAGGGCCATTTTCTCGGGCGTGGGGCGAAAGGGGAACAGCATCAGGGGCAGGAAAGCCGAGGTGAGCATCATGGTGCGGGCCTGATGCTTCATGACGTAGTTTACGACCAGATAGGCGACTGCGAAGATGGGGAGCGCGATGGGAAACTGCCAGACCGCCAGCCCCGCCGCGGTAGCCACGCCCATGCCCCCATGGAAGTTCGTGAAGATGGGCCAACAATGCCCGGCCACCGCGGCCGCCCCCGTGAGAGGAACAACCCAGGGGCTGGGGAAGATGAGCTGGACAAGCCACACCGCCAGCGCACCCTTGGCGAAATCGAACGCGCCGGTGAGCGCGCCCGCGACCGGCCCGGCGCTGCGAAACACATTGGACGCGCCCGTATGGGTGGAGCCCGTGACACGAGGGTCAGGCGCGCGGAACAGGTGGGCGACGAGGACTCCCGTAGGGATGGATCCGATGAGGTACCCCGCCAGGAGGGCGAAAAGCGCGCCCCAAACGGATATGTGCAGGAAGTCAAACATGATGGATCACGGACAGCATGAGAATCCGTTTACTGTGCATTCATCGATGCACGACCTCAGGCGTCCTCGCCGCTCACCATCGATTCGAACCGTTGCAACGCCCGCTCCAGCCTGCGCTGACGCACAGCCACGGTCAAATCCCCGCGCGTCCGTTCGGTGACCCCGCGCACGATATCGGTCTGGCGGCGGAGTCCGCCTGTGAGCGCGTCGGGGAAATCGATGGTGACCAGGATGCTGTATATCTCATCCATCTTGACAAAATAAGCCTCGGCCTCATCCAACCGATCCTGGCGGATGAGGTCAAGGATAAAGCGACGCATCTCGGTGGCGGCTTCGGCGAGACCGCCCAGATAGACGCTGCTGGGCACGTTGAGCGCCTCGGGCGTGGGCAAGGGATCGTGATGAATGAGCGCGTAGACCAGATGGGCCTCGACAACCTCCTTCAACGCGTCTCGGGTGTAGCCCGCGTAGTAGAGGTCGGGATAGGCGGCCAGGTCCGCGGACATCTGCGCGGCCAGCGCGTCCACCTGAGCCAGCAGCTCCCGGGCCTTGTCGAACGCATGGCGATGACAGGCCCGAATGCTGAGGGAGCAGTGACGAATGAGGTCGCGCGAGCGCTTCAGGGCCTGGTCGCGGGCCTCGTTGCGGGCGTCGAGATCCCGGCGGATGGAATCCATGATGGCGTTGAGATTGTCCATGATGCGTAGGGGACGTGGGAGCGTGGATTTGGTCCGGCGACAACCGACCTCTGTCCTACGACCTTACAGCGCCTCGGCCACGAGCTCGGCGATATCCTTCACAGTCAGGCCGTCATCGCCCGCTTCCTTGGAGGCATCGGTCAGCATGGTCAGGCAGAAGGGGCATCCCACTGCGATGCAGGACGCGCCCGTCTCCACAGCTTCTTCATAGCGCTTCATATTCACAGCCTGCGCGCCATGCTCCTCTTCCTTCCACATCTGCGCGCCGCCCGCGCCACAGCAGAAGGAGTTGCTGCGGCTGTGCTCCATCTCCACCGTCTCGGTGACGACAAAGGAGAGGGCATCGCGTGGCTCGTCATAGATGCCGTTATGACGCCCCAGATAGCAGGGATCATGAAAGGTGACGGTGGAATCCAGCGCCTTCGTGGGGCGGATCTTGCCCGATTTGATGAGCTCATCGATGAGTTGGGTGTGGTGGATGACCTCATAATCGCCGCCAAACGCCCGATACTCCGCGGCCAGCGTGTTCAAACCATGAGGGCAGGTGGTGACGATCTTTTTCGCCTTAACCTCGTTCAAGGTCTCCACATTCTGCGTGGCCAGTTCAAAGAAGAGATATTCATTCCCGGCCCGGCGGGCGGAATCGCCGCAACACATCTCGCGATCGCCCAAAACCGCGAAATTCACCCCTGCTTCCTGCAATATCTTGGCAAAGGCCTTGGCCGTGGATTGCGCTCGCATATCGTAGGCGGGCGCGCAGCCCACCCACCACAGATACTCGAAATCGGGATTCTCATCCGCCGTGGGCACGTTCAACCCCTGAGCCCAATTCATGCGGTCCGATGCGCTCAGCTTCCAAGGATTGCCTGTGCGCTCCATACCCGTGAATGCGGTTTGCAGCTCGCTGGGGAAATCGCTCTCCATGAGCACCTGGTTGCGGCGCATATGGAGGATGTCGAACATGGGCTCGTTGCCCACCGGGCAGATATCCACGCACGCGCCGCAGGTGGTGCAGGCCCACAACGCGGACTCGCTCAGCGCGTAATCCAGCAGATTCAGCTCCTCCTCTCCGCCACTGGCCAGCAAGCCCACATGATCGTTGATGTAATACCGTTTGTTGATCTCCAGCGCGGAGGGGGAAAGCTCCTTGCCCGTAATGTAGGCGGGGCACACATCCTGGCAGCGGTTGCACATGATGCAGGCGTAGGGGTCCAGGATGCCCTTCCAGGTGAGATCCGTCAGCTTGGCCGCGCCGAACTGCTCGATGCTCTCATCCTCGAAATCGATGGGCTCCATCGCGCCCAGTGCAGGACGTTCTGGCTTGGCCAGGAAATTAACGCCTGCCATGATCAGGTGGAAATGCTTGCTCTTGGGAAAGTAAGGGATGAAGGCCAGGATCAGGCCCAACGCGAGCCACCAGGACGCATGTTGCCAGAAAACCAATGTGGAATCGGGCAGGCCCGCCCATAGCGCGCTCACTGCGGAAGCGAAAGGCTGGTAAGGGTCCCAACCCTCATGGGCGATGGTGAAACTTTCGCCCAGAAAACGGAACCCCACATGGAGGAGAATGAACAAGCCGACGATGAGCGAATCCTTCTTCAGACCCCCTTTCAGCACCTTCTCGTGCAGCTTGATGTTGTCGTGGAATTCGAGATGGGGGTCATGGGCGAGGAAGCGTCGCACCAGGAAATAGGTCATGCCGATGAGCCCAGCTACACTGATGACATCGGCGATGAAGCGGTAGGCATTGCCGATCACGCCCGTTCCCAGGAATTTGATGGGGAAATAGCCCTGGACCACATCTCCGAAATTCACCAGGAAGTAGAACATGAACGCCCACGCCACAGCAGCGTGAAAAAGACTGGCGATCGGTCGAGTCTTCCATACAGGTCGCAACGTCACCCAATCGACAAAAGCCCGCCACATGCGCTGTTTGATATCCCCATCATCGGGCTCCCCCTGCCCCCGTTTGATCACCCGATAAACATTGTAAAACGCCCAATAACCATTGTAGATCGTAGCAAGCACAAA
>DUEQ01000030.1 GCA_011192085.1 Caldilineae bacterium | reverse complement strand
GCGTTGTGCGTTGTCCGTTGACTGTTGTGCGTTGTCCGTTGACTGTTGTGCGTTGTCCGTTGTCCGTTGACTGTTGTGCGTTGTCCGTTAATACCGTTCCTGGACTTCAGCAAACGCGTGGTCGAGAATATCCAACGCCTCGGCGATATGGTCTTCGGCGGCGGTCAGGGGCGGGGCGATACGGATGACGTTGCCATACATGCCGCCCTTGCCGATGAGCAGCCCGCGGGCCTTGGTGGCCTCGAAGAGTTCGTTCACCGCCTTGGGCGAAGGCTCCTTGCTTTCCCGATCCGACACCACCTCGACGCCTTGCATCAGGCCTTTGCCTCGCACGTCACCCATGAGGGGGTACTTCTCCTGGAGTTTCTCCAGACCCTCTCGCAGCATGGCGCCCACCTCGGCCACATGCTCGGGCGACGCCTCCTCCTCCATAACCTCGATGGTGGCCAGCGCGGCCGCGGTGGAGACGGGATTGCCGCCAAAGGTGCTGATGGTCAGGCCCTGGCCCGTGAGTTTCTCTGCGATCTCCGGCGTGGTCATCGTGTTGGAGAGGGGGAAGCCATTGGCGATGCCCTTGGCCATGGTCATGATGTCGGGCTCCACGCCCCAATGCTCGATGCCGAACCAGTGCTCGCCCGTGCGCCCGAAGCCCGTCTGCACCTCATCGTCGATGAACAGCCCGCCGTAGTGATGGACGATCTCCGCCACGATCTTGAAATACTCGGGGGGCGGGGTGATGAATCCGCCCACGCCCTGGATGGGCTCCGCGATGAACGCGGCGATGCGGCCCGAGGTCGTGGTCTTGATCACCTCCTCCACATCCTCGGCGCAGGCCACGCCACAGGAAGGATAAGTCATCTTCAGGGGGCAGCGATAGCAGTAGGGATTGAGCGCGTGTTTGACGCCCGGAATCTGCGTGCCGCCGATGCGCCAGGCGGCGATGCCCGTCAGAGTCATGGCCAGGGTGGATCGACCGCTGTACGCATAGCGCAGGGCGATGACCTCTTGATATCCTGTTGCGGCCTTGGCCAGCATCACCGCGGTCTCATCCGCCTCGGTGCCCGAGCCGGTGAAAAAAGAGGTGCTCAGGTCGCCAGGCGCGATCTCGGCCAACTTCTCCGCCAGGGCTACCACATTTTCGTGGGGATAGAGGGTGGAGGTGTGGATGATTTTGTCGATCTGGGCTTTGGCTCGAGCTGTGACTTTGGGATGGTTGTGCCCAACACTGGTGGTGAGAATGCCCCCGAAGAAGTCGAGATAGCGGTTGCCATCCACGTCCCACACATAGAGGCCTTCGCCGTGATCCAAGGCCAGGGGCTCGGTGTAGTAGAGGAGATAGCTGGGCCAGAGGTATTTCTTTTGTTTGTCGAGG
>DUEQ01000003.1 GCA_011192085.1 Caldilineae bacterium | reverse complement strand
CGATTTTTGCAAAAGGCCCTTGACAGCGAACATCCGTTTGGGTTATACTGGGACCAGAAAAAATGTTCTGAGCCGCTCAGGAGACAAAACCATGCCCCGCCGCGCATCCAAGGAACTCCGCCCACGCCAGAAGGCAATGCTGGAATTCATCCGCCAATTCATCGACGAGCACGACTACCCCCCCACCATCCGCGAGATCGGCGCGGCCGTGGGGATTTCCTCCACCTCCGTGGTGAATTACAACCTCAATCAACTGGAGCAAAAGGGGTGCATCGTGCGCAATCGCGAGGTGTCGCGGGGACTGCGCTTGGTGGATTCCACCTTCAGCCGTCGGACCCAAAACGTGCCCTTCTACGGCGAGATCGCCGCGGGCAGCCCCATCCCCGTGCCCGAAGACCCGAGCGCGGTGATGGAGCATGTCGCTGTGCCCCTCGACATGCTGCCCTCCAGCGGCGAGGTCTTCGCCCTGCGCGTCCGGGGCCAGTCCATGATCGACGCCCTCGTGGATGATGGGGACATCATCCTGGTGCGCAGTCAACCCGATGTGGAAACCCGCGAGATGGCTGTGGTGGAGATTTTGGACCCGCCCGAAAACGCTGGAGCCACTCTCAAGTATTTCTATCACCACGGCCGCCACATTGAACTGCGCCCGGCCAACCCCGACCCCGCCTACCAGCCCATCATCGTCTCGCCCGACCAGGTGCGGGTCCACGGCAAGGTCATCGGCGTCATCAGGCGATATCAGTGAAGATGTCGCGTGCGTCAGTAGCCACTCACGAAATTTGATTGGTCGCGTCAGCGCCCTTCCCTGTGCAGTCACCCTGCTCCCCCTGCCAAGATGCCAATTCCTCAATCGAACGGGAGGGATAGGGCGGCCCGGCCACCAGCACATCGCCCGTCCAGGGCGTCTGTCGGGTGAAAGGCGCCTGCCGAAGAGGGCAATCCTGCACCTCGCAGATGGCAATAGTCGGATGAGCAGGGATCGAAATGGATAACCACCTGCCCGGGCGTATCCAGAGCCGCCAACAATGCGGTTTCGATCTCTTTTTGGATGGCGTGGGCCTAGTAGATCTTCCAATAGCAGGGCGCTACGATCCCCCCGACCACGAGCATAGCCAGCGCGATATCCAATCCCGGCAGCGCCTTGGGATGAAAGAAGACCGGGACCGCGGTCCAGATGATGGCGATGGCGGCAACGACGATGAGCGCGCCTTCAAAGCCAGCGGAGAAGAATTCGATCTTGCCATGACCGTAGGGATGGGATTCATCGGGCGGTCGGGCGCTGATGAGGATGCTGAGGAAGGCGAAGCCGCTGGCGGCGACATTGATGATACTCTCCAGCGCATCGGAGAGCGCCGCGGCGGAACCCGTGAGCCCATAGGCCGCGAATTTGATCAGCAGCAGGGCGATGCCCACGCCGATGGATATGGAGGCCGCTTT
>DUEQ01000299.1 GCA_011192085.1 Caldilineae bacterium | reverse complement strand
TTCGCACCTGAAGGAGTAACCTGAAGGAAATACCCGCCTTGGTCATGGTGCTCATGACCCCTGCAATATCGAGATCCTCCCCCATGGCAAGTCTCGTGGAGAGGTCCTCCGCCTCCACAAGCCGGCTGTTCACCTTATTGACGGCATCCTTCAACATGTCTGAAAAGCCTTTGTTTGTGCCCACCTGTTCTTTTCCGGCCCCTTCCCCGTAATCCTGCGGAATGGACAGGAGCCTGACACCGGATGTGTTGACCTTCATGACCAAACCTCCCTGTTTTTCATCTACCTGCCGATATCCAGGGCCTTCATGGCCATTTGCTTGGCGGTGTTCATGGCAGTTACCCCTGCCTCATAGGCCCTCTGGGCATTCATGAGATCCACCATCTCCTCCACCACATTGACATTTGGGAGTCTCACAATGCCGTTTTCATCTGCATGGGGATGAGTGGGATCATAGGCCTCCTTGAATGGATCGGGATTGTCCACGATCTTCGCCACCTTGACCACTTCGACCCTTTTCAATGCCTCATTGAGCACTGAGTCAAAGCTGCGGACCGGATCACCCCTACGGATATCCGCCATGGATTCCTCAGGCAGCATGGGGACTGCCTCGAACACCACGGACTTGGCCCTATATGGGCCTCCATCTATGGTCTTTGTCACATGGGCATTGGCTATGTTCATGGAAGCCACGTTTACACGGGTACGCTCTGCCGAAAGCCCTCTGGCACTGAGCTCAATGGCTGTGAGAAGATCCATTATGGTCTACCTCCTTCCGTAATTGCAGTTTTTAGGCCCTCCAGACGCCTGATGAGCACCTGGAGTGCGGTCTGATATTGCAGGTTGTTTTCTGCAAGTCTGGCCATCTCCACATCGATGTCCACGTTGTTTGGTGTGCCCCGCTCCCCGGATTCCACCACTAGGTCCTCGGGTGAGGCAATCTTTTCCCATCCCTTCCTCTGGAGATGATGCGGATTAGTGCGTTCGAGCGAGAGACCATCCCCCTTTTCACCCAGATACATGGCCAAGGCCCTCTCGAAAGGGAGATTCTTGGCCTTATAACCTGGGGTATCCACATTTGCTATGTTGGCACTTATGACCCCGTTCCTCCTGGCCCGTATGGCCAACACCTTGTCCAGTAT
>DUEQ01000298.1 GCA_011192085.1 Caldilineae bacterium | reverse complement strand
TGTTGAATCCCCATTGAATCTCAACGAATCCCTCCAACTGATCATGACCAGCGACATTATTGCTCAACTCCACGCCATTGCACAACAAGTCGAAGCGGACCCGCGCGCCGCGCGTAAGGCCCTGCGTCGCCTCGCACCCTCTCTGCCCGACACCGCCGAAGTGAAGACCGCGCTGGGTTTGACCTATCTCGAACTGGGGCAGCCCCGCGACGCCATGCGCGCATTCAAACGAGCCATCGAACTTGACCCGGCCAACGCCACCGCTCGCTTCCAGCTCGGCCTGCTCCAGTCGGACCAGGGGCTGCTGCCCCAGGCCCAGGCCAACCTGCGGGCGGCCGTGGAGGCCGAACCTGAGAATCCCGACTATCTTACGGCGCTGGGCTACACATACTATCGCGCGGGCAAAAACGAGCTGGCCATCGAGACCCTGGAGAAGGCCCTGGACGCGGGCGCGGCCAACGAAAATGCATTCACTGCGCTGGGGTATCTTTACTACGAAGCTGACGAATTCAGCAAATCTCGCGAGGCGTTCTCCCGGCTGGTGGCGCTTGAGCCCGACCGCGCGGATGTCTACAACAACATCGGCTACCTCGATATCCTCACTGGCGATCTGGAACGGGCCGCGGAGGAGCTGGCCACATGCCTGGAGAAGGACGAGAACTATCTGCGGGCAAGCTACAACCTCGCCCTGGCGACATGGCTGCAGGGCGACCGGGAAACGGCCATCGAGCTCTATCATGAGGCCCGCCGCCGCGACCGCGGCGACGCCGAGTTGCAGCAGCACCTGGCCGATCTCGACGAGGTGGGCGAGCGCTATGGTGACGATAAGGGGCTGACCGCGCTAAAGAACAAGCTCGCCGTGGCGCTCAAGACCGGTCGATTGAAATAAAAGGGCGTGATGGAAAAGGAATTCCTCACCTGGCAGGATATCGACAGGTTGGTGGATGAACTGCTTCCCCAGATCGCGGGGAGATTCGACGCCATCCTCATGATCACTCGCGGGGGCATCATCCTGGGCGGCATCCTGGCCGAGGCCCTGGATATCCGCGATGTGCTCACCGCGGCTGTGGAATTTCCCCGCGATCTGGAGCTGGAAAAGCTGGCCTGGCCCACCTTCCTGCAATTTCCTAGCGATGCATTGTTACGCGGCCGCCGCATCCTCATTCTGGACGATGTGTGGGATAGCGGGCGCACCATCAACACGGTGCGGGGCCGGGTGAAGGCCGCGGGCGGCAAGCCCGCCACCTGCGTGCTGCACTACAAACCGGGCCGCTCTCTCTTCCCCGATCGCAGGCCCGACTACTACGGCGCGGTGACCAACCGCTGGATCGTGTATCCCTGGGAAATCGACCGGGGCGGCGACCTCGCGGAACTCATCCCCGATCCATCTTTGACATAAGACAGGTGGCGTCCATATTGTGACGCTTCCATGTGGGGCGAAATGACAGGCGATCCTGCGCCGCACCGATGAAAATGAAGGCAGTTCGAGGTCCGCAGTCCAATGAACGATCGGGCGCGGGGGCCAAGTTCGTCAAAACGTCATTGGCAAACGTGGCCAACCTTGGCTTCGAGATCATCTCTGCAAACCACGCAAATTCGATTTTCGAAACAGAACAGGAGGGGGGCGGAGCGTTTGCACATTTGGCGCGCGTCGTTTATGATATGTGGCCTTGATTTAAACAGCTAATTGG
>DUEQ01000297.1 GCA_011192085.1 Caldilineae bacterium | reverse complement strand
TCCCATGATCAAACAACACCATCTGTTCACCGTCATGCTATTCCTTCTGGCCATAGCGATCTTGGCCGGATGCCAAATTCCTCAACTTCCACCTAGCATCCCCCCCACTCCTGAGGCTACGCCGACGGCCTTGTCCGCGGGCCAAATGACACCCACGCCCGAGCCCCACGCGCCCGCGGTCGACCACCTCCTCATCAGCCAGGTGCTGGGCGGCGTCAAGGGCAACAACAACCTCGAATTCATCGAGCTCTACAACCCCACCGACGAGCCCATCGACCTGCAAGGATTCTCCCTCTGGTATCGCCTCACCGACAAGCAGGACCCGGTGCGCATCTTCCGGTGGACCCAAAGCGCGCTGATACCTGCGCATGGCTACTTCCTGCTGGCGCGGGCGGAGCAGGATGTGGGGACGCGACCCGACGCCAGCTTCGACCAGGCCATTAATCTCAGCAAAGGCGGCCTGGCATTGCAAGACAGCCAGGGGAATCCCATCGACGCGTTGGGATGGGGCGAGAAAGCGCCCGCCAGCTTCACCGAAGGCCAGCCCGCGCCCGCGTTGAAGAACGGACAGGCCCTGGTGCGTTTGCCCGGCGGCGACGCAGGCCACGGCCAGGACACCGATGACAACGCATCCGATTTCATCCTGACCGACCCCGAGCCCCGGAACAGCGCCGCGGACCCCGCGCCCCCCATCGCCCAGCGGTTGGTCATCACCGCGGACGCGCCCGAAAGCGCGGAGCCAGGCAGCGCGTTCACCTACGCCTTCACCCTGCGCAACGACACGGGCCAACCTGTCCACAATCTGGAAGCAATCATCCATCTACCCAAACTGCTGAAGATCGACGACCTGCCCGATGGCGTGACCCAAGGGGACGGCGTCCTGGTCTGGCGCGTGGACGCGCTGGATGCAGGGGAGACCGCCACGGTGAACATCCCCGTCACCGCGCCCTACACCTACTTTGACGCCCGGCTGCAAAGCTATCTCGTCCGGGCCGAGGACTGGCCCCAGACCGCATCGGGGCCTGTCGTGGTCACCCGCATCGAGGGCGGCGTCATTCCCATCGCCCAGGCCCGCGAACTGCAAGGCGCGCAGCTCACCCTCGAAGGCGTGGCCACCATGTACACGGGCGGCTACTACGCGGGCGGCGGCAACGTTAAGTTTTACATGCAGGATGACACCGCAGGCATTCAGGTTCAAGTCTTTGATGGTCAGGGTTCCGTCAGCGTGCACATCGGCGACAAAGTGCGGGTGAAGGGAACCATCGGCGCGTATCGCGGGGCTACGCAGATCGTGCCCGATGTCGTGCCCGATGATGTAGCGATCTTGCAGAAGGCCGATCCCGACGCCCTGCCCCAGCCCCAGCCCGTCAGCATCGCAGACGCGCTGACCGATGCGAATTTACTGGGACGTCTCGTCCAGGTGCAAGGCGTGGTCACCCGCAACGAAGAATACACGTACAGCTTCGGCATCGACCTGGCCGATGAGGAAGGCCGCATCCTCACGCTTTATGTCGACAAACTCACCCGCATCAACCCTGAAGCCATTGAGAAGGGACAGATCTACCGGGCCGCGGGCATCCTGGAGGTGCGAGACGGTAAGGTCCAGCTCTACCCGCGGGTGCAATCCGACCTGGTAGAAGTCTTCCCGCCCGTGCTGCGGGTCACAGCCGAAGCGCCCATTTCCATCGCACCCGGCGGCCTCATCACCTACACCGCGGGCGTTTTCAACCACACATCCGATCCCATGACCCAGATCGTGGTTACCGCCCCCATCCCCGAAGGGACAACGCTGCGGGCCATGTCGGAAGGGGGCGCGGCGGAAGCCGGTCGGGTGACATGGACCCTGGCCAAGCTGGGGCCGGAGGGCGGTCGCGCGGATGTGTGGTTCAGCGTGCAGGCCCCCACCGCGGGCCAGGATGTCGCTTTCCCCGGCTTCCAGGCCGTCGCGGACCAGTGGCCCGAGCCCGCGACCAGCCCCGCGCTCCTCACCTTCCTCAGCGACACCGCGCCCATCTGGGCCATCCAGGGGCCGGGCGACCGCTCGCCCTACGCGCTCAAGTGGGTGCAGGTGGAAGGCGTGGTCACGGGCGCGTTCCCCGACCTGGCCGCGTTCTTCATCCAAAGCCTCCAGCCCGATGACGACCCCGCCACCTCCGAGGGCCTTTACATCGACGTCAGCCAGCTCGACGCCTATCCCGCGGTGCAGCCTGGGGATGTCGTGCGCATCTACGGCCAGGTGCGGGAGAAATCGCGGCAGACCCAGCTCACGGTGGAAGCGGCCGAGGACATCGAGGTGGTGGAGCAGGCCGCGCCCCTGCCCCAACCCCTATCGCTGGACCCGCCCATGGACAAGAGCGAGGCCAATGCCTATTACGAGCGCATGGAGGGCATGCTGGTGGCCGTGGATGAGCCCGCGGTGGCCGTCGCCCCCACCACGAAATATGGCGAATACGTCCTCGTCCTCAAGAAGCATGGCGTGGAGCGGCTTTGGCGCTGGCAGCATGATCAGAACGGCATCGCCATCATGGTCGATGACGGCTCCTCCGGGCGCTTCCTCACCCGCGAGGGCCTGCCCTATGTGATCTACACGGGCGACGAGGTCACCGACGTGGTCGGGCCCCTGGCCTTTACGTATGACAACTACAAGATCGAACCCATTCGCCCGCCCCAGATTACGCCGGGCGAGCGCGCGCTGCTCGCATTCCCGGCCCTGGAGGAGAACCAGTTCGCCATCATGACCTGGAATGCGGAAAATGTCTTCGACGCGAAGCCGCCCAACCCCAGCGATCCGCCCCTGCCCTCCCCTGCAGAGTACCATCTGGCCCTGGCGAAGATGGCGGACACCATCCGCCGCGCGGGGTATCCCACCATCGTCGCCCTGCAGGAAATTGAGAACATCGAGGTGTTGGAGGACCTGATCCAGCAGGAGGCCATCCTGGAATTCGCTTACCAGCCCGTGCTCATCGAGGGCTTTGACGGCCGCGGCATCGATGTGGGCTATCTCATCCGCGGGGACGCCGAGATCGTCGATGTGAAGCAGTACGACGCGCCCGAGGGCCTGACCAGCCGCCCGCCCCTGCTGGTCAAGGTGAAGGTCGCCATCCGCGGCAAAGAGCAGACCCTCTATGTCATCAACAACCACTTCACCTCCATGGCCGCGGGCGTCGAGATCACCGAACCGCGGCGCACGGCCCAGGCGATGTGGAACGTCCATATCCTCCAGGACATCATCCTGGCCCAGGAGCCGGACGCGATGGCCGCCATCGTAGGCGACCTCAACTCCTTCTTCGATTCCCAGCCCATCCAGACCCTGCGGGACGCGGGCCTGGACCATGTGCTGGATGATGTGCGGCCCGACCGGCGCTACAACTACATCTACCAGGGCGAAAGCCAGGTCCTTGACCACATTCTGGTCACGCTCCCCTTGTTCCAATGGCTCAACGAAACCCGCATCCTCCATGTGAACGCGGATTTCCCTCCCCCCGACCCCGAGGACCCCTCGGCCGAGCGCAAATCGGACCACGATCCCATCATCGCCGTCTTCCAGCTGCCCTGAGGCGCACAGTGGAAGGATGGTAGGCGATAGCATGCATTAGACATCTTCATCCGTTGGCGCGCCAGCGGCACCCTCCCCCGAACATGAACGCAGCGCGTATCGGGGGAGGGCCGGGGATGGGGCCATAGGCGAAAGAGCGCTGCATAGCTGCCATTTCTAATGTCTATCCCCATCCCTGCATCTATCGTCCATGTCCAAGTCCTCTTTCAGCGCCAGGGGCAGGCCCGCCACCATGAAGATGACCTCGTCCGCAGCCTGAGCCATGCGCTGATTCGCCCGACCCAGCAGGTCCCGATAGGCCCGGCCCAGCGCATTGTCGGGTACCAGCCCCATGCCCACCTCGTTGGACACCAGGATCAGGCGGACGTTGAGCGCGCGCATCGCGACCAGCAGATCATCAAGCGTCTCGTCCACGGCCTCTTGCGCGGCGTCCACATCCCCGTTATGGGCGAGGAGAATGTTGGAGACCAGCAGAGTCAGGCAGTCGAGCAGGAAGACAGGCTCGGGCGGGCGTTGGCTCAGGAGCACGCGGCCGGGATGGAGGGGAGCTTCTAGTGTGCGCCAGGACGCGGGGCGCTGGGCCCGGTGCGCTTCGATGCGCGAGCGCATGTCGTCATCCAGGGCCTGGGCAGTGGCGATGTAGAGCACATCATCGCCGCCCCATTGCCGGGCCAGCATCTCTGCATAGGTGGATTTGCCGCTACGGGCGCCGCCGAGGATGAGGGTGAGATGGGACATAAGCGCGTGGGGGTATGTGAGCGTGGGAGTATGTGAGCGTGTGAGCGTCTCTGCACGACAGCGTGTAGGCGGAAGGGTGAAGGAGCGATCACGCGATCGCGCGACCGAGCGCCTCCAACAACCGGGCGTTTTCTGCGGGCGTGCGAGCCGCGATGCGCACATGGCCCGGCAAGCCAAAGGAGGCTGCATCCCGCACGACGACGCCCTGGCGCAAAAGCCCCTCCCGAACCTGGACGCCATCCTCCACCGGCAGGAGGAAGAAGTGCGTGGCCGAGGGATGAGGCCGCCAGCCCAGGGCGCGCAAGGCCCGGCGCAACGCGCGAGCGTCCTCCCGCACCTGAGCCAGAGAGGCGTCCACCCATGATTGCGCAGCCAGGGAAGCCAGGCCCGCGGCCTGGGCCATCGCGTGCACGCTCCAGGGCGGCTGCACCTGAGCCAACGCGTCGATGACCGCGTCCGGCCCCACCGCGTAACCCAGACGCAAGCCCGCAAGCGCATGGTCCTTGGTCATGGAGCGGAGGACCAGAATGTTGCTGGCTTCGAGGGAGAGCGCAGAACGGCCATCGGCAAGAAAGGGAAGATAGGCCTCATCCACCACGAACAGAGCCGTGGGATGGGCTGCGGCCCACTGGGCCAGGGCGCCCAGGGGGTAAGGCTGCCCGGTAGGGTTGTTGGGATGACAGAGAAAGACCAGGCGGGGTTGGACGCGACCGAGCATCTGGGCGATGGCGTCAGGATGGACGGCGAAATCATCGTCGGGGGATGCCAGCCATGAAACCGTCTGAGCGCCCATCAGCCGGGCTGCGCGGGCGTATTCACCGTAGGTCGGGCCCAGAACCGCGGCCCGGTCGCCCGGGTCGAGAAAGGCCAGTGCGATCAGCCAGATCAACTCGGACGCGCCATGGCCCGGTAGGATCCGAGCCGGGGGCTGGCGCACATGCTCAGCCAAAGCCTGGCGCAGGTTGCGCGCTTCGGGATCGGGATAGGCGGCGATGGCGACCTGCGTCAGGGCTGAGCGCACGCCGGGGGCCGGGCCATAGGGGTTGATGTTGGCGCTGAAGTCGATGACCTGGCCGGGATCCATCCCCAACCGGGCGAGTTCCGCGGGCGTGATCGCGCCGTGAACCTCGCGAGGGGTTTGCAGGATGGCGGGCCGGGGTTGGGGAGGAGGGAATGAGGAAGGCATGATGTCTATTGTTCTCGCGCCGCCAAAGCGCTTTTCGAAACCGCCTTGAGCGCGAGGGCGATGACCGCGAGGAGCGCAGCCAGGGCGGCCACGCGCCGGGAGCGGGCGATGTCCTGAGGCCCGGGAGCGCGCAGCTCCTCGCCCAGGATGTAATGGCCCGGCTTGGCCAACCGCACGCCCAGCGCGCCAGCCATCGCGGCCATGGGATGCCCTGCATTGGGACTGGCCGTCCTACGGGCGTCTCGCCGCCACACGCGCCAGGCCCGGATCGGATCGTCCCCCGTCAGTGGGGCGGCCAGCAGGATGCCCAGGGTGGTGAACCGAGCGGGGAGGAGATTGGCTGCGTCATCCAGCCGCGCGGGCGCTTTACCCAACCATTCCCGGGCCGGGTCCCGATACCCCAGCATCGCGTCCGCCGTGTTGAGAAAGCGATAGGCTAGGGCCGCGGGCAGTCCACCCAGCGCATACCAGAACAGGGGCGCGATCACCCCATCCGACGCGTTTTCAGCCACGGATTCGATAGTCGCGGCCGCGATCTGAGAGGAATCCAGGCGGGACGCGTCCCGGCTGACCAAATGCCAGCTCAGCCAATGCCGGGCCTGGGGCAGATCCCCAGCCAACAGGGCGGTCTCGACCTGCTGCGCGGCCAGCATCAGCCCCCGCAGGGAGAGGGTGGATTTCAGGGTCAGGGCTTCCAGCAGGAGGCCAGGCCAAGCCAGCGCCCGAGCCGCCCGCGCGAGGACCAGACCCATGCCGCTTGCGAGGCCCGCGCCAG
>DUEQ01000296.1 GCA_011192085.1 Caldilineae bacterium | reverse complement strand
TTCAGGAAAGAGCACCTGTCTTTTTGGAAAAACCTAAACCACCATCATAGCCTCCCGTGCTTACTTCTCATCAATATCAAGTCCAACGCCACATGATCGAGCGCATCCTCTACAACGCCCGCATCTACACCCAATGGCCCCAGCGCCCCTGGGCTCAGGCCCTCGCCATCCAGAAAGGCCGCATCATCGCCGTGGGAGATAAGCCCGCCATCCGGGCGCTGGCGACGTCCGCTACTCAACTCATTGACGCCCGCGGCCATCTCGTCCTCCCCGCCTTCACCGACGCCCACATCCATCTCTTCGATCTGGCACGACGCCGCGGGCAGATCGCGCTCTACGACGCATCCAGCCTGGAGGATTTACTCCGCCGAGTGGAGAACCACGCCGCTGGCCTCCCGCCCGACGCCTGGATCCTGGGTTACGGTTGGAACGAGAGCGTTTGGCCCCAGCGACGTTTCCCCACCCGCCGCGATCTGGACGCGGTCACCGGCGGACGGCCTGCGGTCATCTGGCGCACCGACCTACATGCGGCCGTCGCCAACAGCGAAGCCCTGGCCCGCGCGGGCATCGGCCCCGATACCCCCGATCCTCCCTCCGGCGTCATTGACCGGGATGAACGGGGACATCCCACGGGCGTCTTGCGAGAACTAGCCATCAACATCGTGCGTCAGGCCATCCCGCCCATGACCCAAGCCGAGGCCGCGGCCAATCTCCAGGCCGTCGCCGCGGACCTGCATCAGCTGGGCATCGTCGCCGCCCACGACCAGCGCATGAAGGACAACGCGGAGGAAGGCCCCGAGGCCCTACGCCTCTACCAACGTCTGGCCGATGGTGAGGAGCTTCCCCTGCGCGTGAGCTGCAATCTGGAGGCGGCCCACCTGGACGATATCATCGAGCTGGGGTTGCAGAGCGGATTTGGAGACGCCTGGGTGCGGTTTGGGCATGTAAAACTCTTTGCCGATGGTTCCCTGGGCGCCCGCACGGCCTGGATGCTGGAACCCTATGAAAACGACCCCAACAACCGGGGCATGTATCTCAGCCCGCCCGAGGAGATAGCCGCGCGCATCCAGAAAGCCCACCGCCACGGCGTCGCCATCTCCATCCACGCCATCGGCGACCGGGCCAACCGCACCGTGCTCGACATCTTCGAAGAGGCTATCGCAGGCGGCAGCGACGCACCGCCCCTCATCCCCCACCGCATCGAACACGTCCAGACCATCCAGCCCGAGGATCAACCCCGGCTGGCGAGGCTGGGGATTACCGCCTCGATGCAGCCCATCCACTGCACCGACGACATCCCCAACACCGACAAACTGTGGGGCCCGCGCGGGCGCAACGCCTATCCCTTCCGCAGTCTACTCCATGCGGGCACGCGACTGGCCTTCGGCTCTGATGCGCCCGTAGCCAGCCCCAACCCCTGGTGGGGCATCCATGCCGCGGTCACCCGCCAGCGCCGGGACGGCGCCCCCGCGGACGGATGGTATCCCAACCAGAGATTGAGCGTCCAGGAAGCGGTGCGGGCCTACACCCTGGGCCCGGCTGAGGCCATCGGTCAGACTCACCAGCAGGGCCGCCTCGCGCCCGGCTATCTGGCCGATCTCATCCTCCTCGACCGAGACATCTTCACCATCCCCGCCGACGCCCTGCCCGACACCCGCGTCCTCCTCACCCTCCTCGACGGCGTCATCGTCCACCAGGCGGACGACTTCTGAGCCCTACGCTCCCGACCACAACACCTTTACCATCCCCGCAGCCTCCTTTTCCCGTTCCCATTGACGTTCTTGCAACAGCGCCTCAACCAGGGAAAGCCCTTCGCCTGCCAGCAAGCCATATCCCGCTTCAACGGGATCATCGGGAATGGGGACGAGTGTGATCATCCCGTCAAAATCAAAAAAAGCCAGTTTCATTCCG
>DUEQ01000295.1 GCA_011192085.1 Caldilineae bacterium | reverse complement strand
GCGCGGACCGCAACGCCGAGGCCGCTCAAATCATCCCGACGGCGCCCTCATACCGAGCGGCTACGTCATCGAACTGGGCCGTAGCCTCGTAGGTGGCCAGGGCCAGACGCACCGAGTGGGCCGAGCCCCGGGCGGCCGCGGCCAGGAGGAAGTTGTTGAAGGGCCGCAGGGTGGGTCAAGGTGGGGCCGCGCTGCGCCATCGGCCAGTGGAGCGCAGAGTGGGTCAACCGGCGGGACGGGGGACGAGCGGGAAGCGGCTTTGGCATCCTGCCAGCCACACACATTGGGCGCGCCGGAACAGCGAGCGCCGACCCACCACCGAGCGTCGCATGACCTCCTTTCACCGCTCATTCTCCGGCGCTACGGTGAAGCCTTGGCCTGACCGCCAGCAGGGACTCGTCGGATGTGCGTTTGCAGGCTGGCCGAAGAAAGTCCGGCACGATTTCTATTCGGGAGCTGGTTCGGCGTTTCCCTCCCGCTGATCCTCTTCCGCTTCAATGGCACGATGCAGGCGTTCGTCGAACTCCGGGTCCATAGTGTGTACGTAGCCACCCCGACGGGCGAATTCTACAATCGGAGTAATGTCCTCCGGCGCCAGACCCCCAAGGCCAAAGTATTCGAGTTTGCGCGCTTCCCTCAGGAACGCGGCATCGACGCTCCACGGAAACATACCGCTAAAGTGTAGTACGCGGAGATTGGGGATGCGCCCCAGGGGGCGAAAGTCTTCCATCTTACAGGCATCTATTAGGAGGTATTCCAGGGCGGGAAGACTTGCCAGGGGCGCCGCCGTTTCCAAGCCCCGGCACGCTGATAGCTCCATTGAAAACAGACTGCTCAGTCTGCCCAGCGGTGCAGGGGGCCCCTTGAAGCGGACATGGTAGAGCTTGATGTGTTCCAAGTTTGTCGCGCATGCCAGCGTCTCCCACAATAGGTCGACGCCACAGAATTCGCCGGCCTCGTCTATCTCCCCATGCACCTCCAATGCCCGTATGGGCATTCCCTTCAAGAACGAAAGGTCCGTCTCCCGTGAACAACCCGTCAACTCCAACTTCTCTAACTTGCGTAGCTCGCCCAAGGGACCCAAACCCCCGACGAAATGGCGCAGGTATATGCTGAGCGACTCCAAATGATCCAACTTGCTCAGGGGTGAAAGGTCTTCCATAGGGCCCGTTGCAAGCGACAGCTCACTGAGGACGCTTTGCGGACTGGGCCGCCACAGGTCCTCAACCGGCCCACACGCGAGGTACAAATAGGTAAGGTCTTTCAGCTCGCCCAAAGGGCGCAAGTTAACTTTCGTTCGTCTCAGAACGCATTTC
>DUEQ01000294.1 GCA_011192085.1 Caldilineae bacterium | reverse complement strand
TTATACTAGGGCAAGGAGTTAGTGTAGTGATGCCCGAACGACGACGCTTTTCGGTTTGTAGCAACGACATTGGCAAACGGGTTCAAGGGATAAGTGTGTGCATCGGCTTTTTGTTCGCGGCTCCGAATCTGGAACCGTTGTCGTGACGCGTCCTGCACCCGAACCCTTATCATCCTCTGGCCTGACGCTAGGATGCCCTGGCCGGATATTTCAAAGGAGAGTCTCACCATGATGAACCTGATCATCCAAACCCACAACGTTGAGTTGACCGACTGGTTGAGACAGTATGTTGAGAAGAAGATCGGGCGGCTGGAGCGCTACCTTCCAGACATCGATGAGATCCGGGTGGAGCTGCGCGAGGAAAGCACGCGCAGCGCTTCGGATCGGGCGGTGGCCCAGGTGACCGTGCGCAGCCGCCGCGCGATTTTGCGGGCGGAGGAGCGCACGGGGGACATGTTCGCCTCCATCGACGCGGTCGCGGACAAGCTGGAGCGTCGCATCCGTCGCTTCAAGGGCAAGCGGGCCCGGAATCACAAACGGGCCGTTGCCGAAGCCAACACCCTTGAGGAATCCCTGGCTCCTGTGGCTGAACTGGTGGAAGAGGAGATCCCCGAAGCCGCCATTGTTCGCCACAAGCGCTTCGAGGTGTATCCCATGGACGCGATGGAGGCCATCGAGCAGATGGAGCTGTTGGGGCATGATTTCTTCGTCTTCCTGAACGCCGAAACCGGGCAGATCAACGTCCTCTATCGCCGCCGCTCCGGCGATTATGGGCTGATCGAACCTGTCATTGCCTGATACATCCTGCATGTTGACAGAATCGGCCCGCCCCTGATTCGGTTCAGAGACGGGCCGATTTTCACTATCACCAAGCCTTATGCCAAAGAACGTCCTTGTGGTCTGCACCGGCAACATCTGTCGCTCGCCCATGGCCAAAGCGCTGTTGCAACAAGCCCTGGCGGAGCGAGGGTTGGATGGCGATATCGTGGTGGATTCGGCTGGGACTTACGCCCTGGTGGGACGCCCCGCTAGCGAGGGGTCGGTGAACGCCATGAAGGCGCGAGGGCTCGACATCACCGACCATCGAGCCAAACAGATCACCGCGAACCTGGTGAATTGGGCCGATTTGATCCTCGTTATGGAGGACCATCACCGCCGTTCGATTTTCGTCACCTGGCCCAAAGCCCTGATCAAAACCCTGCTTCTCAGTGAGTTGGCGGGCGATTCCGCGGGCATCGATGATCCTTACGGCAGAGAGCAATGGGAGTACGATCAAGCCGCGGACATCATTGAGGGATATATCGAGCGGGGCATGCCCGCGCTGTTGAAGCGATTGAAGGTGGGTTGAGTCAGATC
>DUEQ01000293.1 GCA_011192085.1 Caldilineae bacterium | reverse complement strand
TTTTTCTTCGCGCCGTCGTTTCCTTCCTGTTCTTCGTGGCTGATAATTCGGTGCATGCATGGTTATTGGCGAACGGCTATTGACAATTGGCTATTGATAATTCTCAAAGATGCCGGCCGCGCCCATGCCGCCGCCGATGCACATGGTGACCATGCCATAGCGACCACCGCGTCGCCCCATCTCGTAGAGGAGTTGGGTGGTGAGCTTCGCGCCCGTCGCGCCCAGGGGGTGGCCCAGGGCGATGGCGCCGCCGTTGACGTTGGTGATCTCTTCGTTCAAGCCGAGGGTGCGAATAACGGCCAAACTTTGGGCAGCAAAGGCTTCATTCAACTCGATGAGGTCGATGTCGTTCAGGCTCAGGCCCGTGACCTCGAGGACTTTGGGGATGGCGACGATGGGCCCGATGCCCATGACCTCGGGGTCCACGCCTCCCACCGCGAAGCCCACGAACCGGGCCAGGGGTTTCAGCCCCAACGCTTCGGCCCGCTTGCGCGACATGACGATGACCGCGGCCGCGCCGTCGCTGGTCTGGCTGCTGTTGCCCGCGGTGACGGTGCCGTTGGCTTTGAACACCGGTTTCAATCGAGCCAAGGCTTTCATGCTCGTGTCGAAACGCACCCCCTCATCTACGGTAAAGAGCTTTTCCTTCTCATGGACCTGGCCATCGTCGTCCACCCATTTTTCCTTCACGGGCACGGGCGTGGTCTCGGCTTCGAATTTGCCTTCTTTGATTGCGGCGGCAGCGCGCTGGTGCGATCGTAACGAGAACGCATCCTGATCCTCGCGGCTGATGCGGTATTGCTCGGCCACGTTTTCCGCGGTCAGGCCCATGCCGATGTACACGCCGGGGTGATTCGCGGCCAGTTCGGGATAGGCTTCGAAGACCAGGCCGCCCATGGGCACGGAGCTCATGCTCTCCACGCCCCCGGCCACGATGATCTCATCGTAGCCCGCCTGGATGCGCTGTGCGGCCAGGGCGATGGTTTGCAGGCCCGAGGAGCAGAAGCGGTTAACGGTCATGCCCGTGACGCTGTTGGGCCAGCCCGCGGCGTGCACCACGATGCGGGCTAGGTTCATGCCTTGCTTGCCCTCGGGAAAGGCGCAGCCGAGAATGACGTCGCTGATCATCTCGGGCGTGACGCCGGGCGTGCGCTCGATGAGGGCTTGCAGAACGACTTTACCCAGGGTGACGGGGTGGGTGTTGCGAAGCGTGCCGCGGGGTGCTTTGCCCACGGGCGTGCGCACGGCGGAAACAATGACGGCTTCGTGAGTCATATCGGGAACTCCTGTTGGGTAGAAAGGGAGCTTTGTTTTGTCAATCGGGTGGGGGAATAATGGAGGTCAATTGCGCAGAGGCTTGCCCGTTTGCAACATGTGCCACATGCGGGCCTGGCTCAGAGGCTCGCCCGCCAGGGAGAGGAAGGCCTCCCGTTCTAGATCGAGGATGTATTGCTCATCCACCCATTGGGGCTGGGAGAGATCGCCGCCGGTGATGACGTAGGCCAGTTTGCGGGCAATCTTGGCGTCATGTTCGCTGATGTAACCTGCATCTTTCTGCATCTCGATGAAGACTTCCAGCCCAGCGTACATATCCCGGCCCGTGGCGTAGCAGTTCTTGGCCTCGAAGATGGGGCGATAGCCCTGCTTGCGCATGGCCAGGACTTCGTTCTTGGCCTCAGCGATGAGGAAGTCCTTGTTCATGACGATGCGGTCGGTGGGGGCCAGGAAGCCCAGGTCTCGGGCCTCGGCCGCACTGGTGGAGACGCGAGCCGTGGCGATGGTGAGGGCGGCCTGCTTGACATATTCCTGAATGCCGGGGTGATTCACCTTCGCCGCGGGAGAGATGACCCGGCGCACCATCTCTTTGGTGCCGCCGCCCGCGGGAATAATGCCCACGCCCACCTCGGGCAGGCCCATGTAGGTCTCGGCCGCGGCCACGATCCGATTAGCGGCCATGGAGATCTCCGTGCCGCCGCCCAGGGTGACGGCGAAGGGCGCGGCCACGATGGGTTTGGCGCAGCTTGTGAACACCTTGCGCATGTCCTGCAAATAGCGGCTGAGCTCGTCCAGGGTGTCCCACTTGCCCTGCTGGGCGTTCACCGCAATCAGGAACACATTGGCTCCGGCCGAGAAGAACTCGCCCTGATTGCCGATAACGAGGCCGTCGAAGTCAGTTTTCAGTCGGTCCAGGGCCTTCTGCACCATGTCGAACACGTCGGTGTCCAGCATGTTCATCACCCGGCCCGTGGGCGTCTTGGCGTGGAATTCCAACAGGAGCACGCCATCGCCCAGGTCCACCAAGGAGGCGCTGGGGTTCGTGGCGATGACTCGGTTCTCCTCTTGCTTGAGCTCATCCAGGATGATGAGCTTGGGGTTCGTGACGATGTCGGCGTAGCCCTGGCCAATGACCCAGCGCTGCTTCTTTCCATCCTTCACCCGGTAGAAGCTCTCGCCGCCCTGGGCCAGCATCTCCTTCACCCAATCGGCCACGGGAATGCCCTCCGCCTCCATGCGTTCGACGGTCCCTCGCACGCCCAGGATGTCCCAGGTCTCGAACGGCCCGATCTCCCAGGCGAAGCCCCATTTCATGGCGTTGTCCACCGCCATCACGTCGGAGCTGACCTCGGGCATGATGGCCGCGGCGTAGCTCATGGTGCGGGCCAGGGTGAACCAGACGAATCGACCGGCCCGGTCATCCAGCTTAACCAGCTCGGGCAGGCGTTGTTCCAGGGGCAGCTTGCGGATGTCTTTGACGCTGTCGAAGCGGGCTTTTTGCGGCGGCTCGTGATCCAGGGTCTCTAGATTGAGCTGCCAGTATTCTTTCTTGCCGCCCTCGCCGATGACCTTCTTGGAGAACCCAACGCCCCTCTTGTTCCCAAGCCAGCCTCGCTCCACCAAGACCTCCAGCAGCTTCGTGAAGCGGGGCGATTTGAGTACGTCCCGCTCGGGGTCGTGGGGGATGAGGTCGTAGAGGTTTTTGGCGATGTGGAACATGACGTCGATGCCCACCAGGTCCGACAGGCGGAAGGTGCCCGTCTTGGGGCGACCGATCAGCGGCCCGGTGAGGAAATCCACCTCGGGCACGGTGTAACCGTTGGCCAGCGCGTATTCGATGACGTACGCGAAGCTGATGAAGGCCAGGCGGTTGCCGATGAAATTGGGCGTGTCGTTGCAAAGGACGATGCCCTTGCCCAGCACCTCCTCCCCGATCCAGGTGATATCCTCCACCACCTTGGGGTCGGTGTCGGGCGTGGGGATGACCTCCAGCAGCTTCATGTAGCGGGGGGGGTTGAAGAAGTGCGTGCCCAGGAAGTGCTTGCGAAAGCCTTCGCTGCGGCCCTCGGCGATGGCGTGGATGGGCAGGCCCGAGGTGTTGGAGCTGACGATGGCGTCGGGTTTGCGCACCTCGTCGATGCGGGCCATCAGATTCTGTTTGATGTCCAGTCGTTCCACAATGGCTTCAATCACCCAATCTGCTTCACCAACCCAATCGAAGTTGTCCTCCAGATTCCCCAACGTAATGAGTTTCGTCGCGTCTTCATTGAAGAAATTGGCGGGCTTGGCCTTCTTGGCCCGTTGGAACCCCTCGCGCACGATGCGATTGCGCACTTCGGGACTGTCCAGAGTCAGGCCCTTGGCCTGCTCTTTGGGAGTCAGCTCCCTGGGGACGATATCCAGCAGGTAGGTGGGGATGCCGGCGTTGGCCAGGTGGGCGGCGATGGCCGCGCCCATGGTGCCAGCGCCTACCACGGCGGCTCGGCGAATGATTCGGGGCATGACGCGTCTCCTTTTGAGAATGAGGGACGATTATAGTGACGACGTTGTCAGGAAATCGTTGAAAGGGCGATAAAGTGCATGCGTCAAACG
>DUEQ01000292.1 GCA_011192085.1 Caldilineae bacterium | reverse complement strand
GAATTGACGAAACTCACCTCATTATACGCCTCCCATCATAGCATGGTTTCACATTCCCGCCAAGAAAATCGCTCACGTGACCGAATTCAGTGGTCGAAGTCAGGCTTTTTGCGGAGCTTGTCGGGCTGGAAGCGGAAGGCCCAGGCGGGATCGCAGACCCCGCACGCGAGGCAGCCCGCGCTGTCGGGCGGGCAGTGCGGTCCCAGGCGGGCTTGTTGGGCCCGACGCCATTCCTGACGGAAGAACGCGGGCTTGACCCCGCTCGCCACGATCTCCCAGGGCATGGGCTGATCGAGGGGCAGTTGGCCCAGGTAGGCGTCCCGATCCAGCCCGTGCCGGGCCATGGTCTCCCAAAAATCCCGCACGCTCAGGCGAGGGATATCGAGGATGACCTGGGCCAGGCGACGGTCGCCGCGGGCGAGCACGGCCTGCACTTCGGCCCAGGCGGGCGAATCGGCCCGGACGGCAATGCGATGTTTGCCCAGCCTGCGCGTGATGAAACTTTGACGTTTCTTCAGCGTGCGGGCGTCGGTCATGGCCATCCATTGGAAGGGGGTGTGGGCCTTGGGCACAAAGGGGGTGGCGTTCATGGCGATGCGGCGTTTGAAGATGTCTCGGGCCTTGAGCGCGAACGCGACGAGCTCTTCCAGGTCCTCCTGGGTTTCGGTGGGATGCCCGATCATGAAGTAGAATTTGATCTGGGGAAAATCGAGTTCCGCGGCCAGGGCCACCGCGTCCAGCAGTTGCGCTTCGGTCTGGGTTTTGGCGATGACGTCGCGCAGCCGGGCCGACCCCGCCTCGGGCGCGATGGTGAGGGTTTGGGCGCCGCTGGCCCGCAGGGCCTCCACCAGGGGCCGGGAGATGGGATCGACGCGCATGGAAGAGGCGCTGAGCTTCGCGCCCATCTCCACCAGGGCCGGGGCCAGCTCATCGATCTGGGAATGGTCGGAGACCGCGGCGGAGATGAGGCCGATGCGGTCGGTGTGTTTCAAACCCTCCCGAGCCCAGTCCAGCAGCAGGTCCATGGGCAGCTCTCGCGGGGGGCGGTAGACGTAGCCCGCCAGGCAGAAACGGCAGCCGCGGCCGCAGCCGCGGGCGATCTCCATGAGGTGCATGCCGCGGAATTCGGTCTCGGGCGTGTACAGGCTGCTGATGGGGGGGAATTGGCTTTGGTCTCGCACCCACAGCCGCTCGATTTTGCAAGGATGGTCGCCTTGTTCAGCGATGGGGGGAACCCGGGCGGGGACGTACACCCCCGGCATCCTGTCCAGCTCGGCCAGGAGCTCGGCCCGAGGCGCATCGATGGCCCGCCGGAAGAGGTCTACCAGATCGGCCAGCACGGCCTCGCCCTCGCCGATGACGATGGCGTCGAAGATGGGGGCCATGGGCTCGGGGTTCATGGTGACGCCGGGGCCGCCCGCGATGAGGAGGGGCCAGGCTTCGTCCCGGTCTCGGGCCAGGGGGGGCGCGCCTGCCTGCCGCAGCATCTCCACCACGTTGAAGAAGTCCATCTCGTAGGAGATGGTGAAGGCCCACACATCCACCTCAGCCACGCGACGGCCCGATTCCAGGGTAAGGAGGGGGCGTCGGGCCTCGTAGCCCCCTTTATCCCAGAAGACGCGCTCGCACGCCACGTCGGGAAACGCGTTGAAACCGCGGTAGAGCGCCTGCAGGGCCAGGGAGCTCATGCCGACGTAGTAGGTGTTGGGGAAGGCCAGGGCGACGACCAGGCGTCCGCCCCAATCTTTGTGGACGGCGCCGATCTCGCGTTCCAGCAGCGCCTGTTGTTGCGAGCGGATTTTCCAGGACATAGGGTAATATGGGGAAATTGTATCACCATCTGCTGCGAGAGCCAATGGCGCGGGCGTAGTTCATGGAGTCGCGATCCTGGGGCTTCCACCGCGGCGGAAGGGCGTTTTGGCGTTGCCTGATGAGTAGGATAAGATTAAGCAATCCCGCCCAACTCGATTTCTGGAGGACGATATGGCCCGAAAGCCCCTTTCCAATGTGGACGCGGCCTGGCTGCGCATGGATGATCCCACCAACTTGATGATGATCACCGGCTTTTTCGAATTTTCGGGGCCGGTGGATTTCGAACGCTTGCGGGCGACCATCGATATCCGGTTGGTGCAGCGCTGGGAGCGCTTCCATCAGTGGGTGAGGGAATCGAGGCTGCCGCTGCGCGGACCTTATTGGGAGGATGATCCCCATTTCGATCTCGACAACCACATCTTTCGTATCGGGCTGCCCTCGCCCGGGGATGAGGCGACGTTGAAGGAGATGATCAGCAAGCTTTCCAGCCGACCGTTGGACAAGAGCAAGCCGCTGTGGGAATTCCATCTCATCGAAAACCTGCAAGGGGGCGGATCCTTTCTGGTGGCGCGCCTGCACCACGCCATCGCCGACGGCATCGCGCTCATGTCGGTGTTGATGACCCTGTGCGACGTGGACGCGGACGCGCCCTGGCCCGAACCGGAGCCGGAGGAGGCGCACCAGCGTCGCGGGCGGCAGGTCCGCTCTCTGTTCCCACCTGCGGCCGCGTTCTTCGCCGCGGGCCGGGCCGTGGCCGATGAGGGGAAGCTCATGCTGCTGAAGCCGGGACACGCCATGAAACGGGCGGAACAGGCGGCTGCGTTCATGGCGCGGCTGGGCCGACTGACGCTGCTCCCGCCTGACACCCGCACCATCTTCAAGGGCGATCTGGGTCGGAAAAAGGTGGTGGCCTGGACGCAGGACATGCCGCTGGAGGATGTGAAGCGCGTGAAGAGCACCTTCAGGGTGACGGTGAACGATGTGGTTGTGGCCGCGGTCGCGGGCGGCCTGCGTCGTTATCTCATCCATCGGGGCGAGCGGGTGTCCAAAAGCCTGAGCATCCGGGCCATGGTGCCCGTCAACCTGCGTCCTCTGGATCAAGCGGCCAAACTGGGCAATCATTTCGGACTGGTGGTGCTGGCCTTGCCCGTGGGCATGGCGAATCCCCTGGAACGGATGATGGAAGTTAAGCGTCGCATGGACGATCTGAAGGGATCTCCTGAAGCGGTGGTGGGGTTCACCCTGCTGGAGCTCATGGGCATGTCTCCCGCCCAGATTGAAAAGATCGCCCTGCGATTCTTCGCCATGAAATCCACGCTGGTGCTCACCAACGTGCCCGGACCCCGGCAGAAGCTCTACTTCGCGGGCAGCCCCATCGAGCGCATCATGTTTTGGGTGCCTCAGGCCGGGCGTTTGGGTATGGGCGTCAGTATTTTCAGCTATGCGGGCGCGGTGAATGTGGGCGTGATGACCGATTATGGGCTCGCGCCCGATCCTGAGCAGATCGCCCGTTTCATTGAGGAGGAGTTCAGCGACATGCTGGCGCTGACGAATGAGATACGGAAGGAGTCGACCAAGCCCGTGGCGCCGTGAGGGTTAAATTCACAGTTCACGGTTGGCTGTTTCGCAACGCGCCCCTTTTTCACTTTTACTTTGAAACGCGCTCCGGAGATCGGACCACTTGCTCGAAAAGGGAAAAGCGCGTACAATG
>DUEQ01000291.1 GCA_011192085.1 Caldilineae bacterium | reverse complement strand
TAGCTCCCTCCCTCCCGCTTTTTTTCAGAGGTGCATCATGCGCACACTCAGAACGGTGTCCACATCCAGCTTCCTGTATTTCTACTACTCCCTCACCGCTATACTGCGCCAGGCTCAGTACGGCATCCAGATACTGTTCCTCCCCGCCCTGGCGCTGACCATCTTCCTGGCGGTGTTCGCGGCTATGAAGATGGTGCATGGCAACGTCCAGGCCCTATTCTACCCCTTCCTGGTCTACAATCTGATCAATTTCCCCCTGGGGATGGTGATGCAGGCGTCCTTTCATTTGTTTGCCAACCCTGCGCGATCGAACGTCTATCTGGCCACGCCCTCTTCGCTCAATGTCTTGCTGGGGCAGTTTCTGGGCGATTCCTGGGTGGCGTTGTTGGGGAATTTCATCGGCGTGTTGGTGGCCGCCTTCATTGTCCGTCCTCCTGTCTATCCCCTCTCTGGGGGCCTCGCCCTGGTCCTTCTGTTGCTGCTTCTAGTTCCCAGCGTCTGGCTGGGCATGGCCATGGGGATGCGCCTCCTGTTCGCCAACCAACTCTCCCAATTTATCTTTCTGAGCCTCTTCGCCATCCTGGCGCTGCCCATCCACATCCCCTGGCTGTGGGTGCTGGTTCCCTTCACCGCCTCACGCTACCTCTTCCAACAAAGCCAGGTGCTTTGGCAACCCTTCCTGCTGGGACTGGCTGGCGTCGCCATGTGGTGGATCGTGGCCAAACTGCTGCTCAACCTGGCTTTCAATCACTATCGCGCTGGAAAAGGAGTGGATCGACGATGACCCGTGCCATCATTCAAGCCCAATCCGTTCGCAAAACCTATCCCACCAGGCCGCCCGTGGTGGCGCTGGATGGCCTTTCTCTGGAGGTGAAGCCCGGAGAGACCATGGGGCTGCTGGGACCCAATGGCGCGGGGAAGACTACCTTCATCCGCATCCTCCTGGGCATCCTCCTGCCCGATAGCGGGGAGATCCGGGTGGACCATGCGAACCCCGCGCGGCAGCCCAAAGCAGTCGCCCGCCTCATCCGCTTCGTGCCCGAACTGCCCTTTCTGGAACCCGCGTGGACCCTCTGGCAGAACGCCAGGTACTGGTTCACGGTGTGGGAGGAGCCCTGGGATCGGAAAGGGTTGGCCCAGATCCTGGAGCGATTCCAGCTTCTGCATCGGGCCGATGAACCCCTTAGTCGCTATTCTCGGGGCATGCAGCAACGAGCGGGCTTGGCCCTGGCCCTGGCTACCCGGGCTCCCATCATCGTCCTGGATGAACCCACCCTGGGGCTAGACGTTCTGGGCGTGCAAGAGACCCTGGATACCCTGCTGGAAGCCAAGAAGTCGGGCAAAACCATCCTCTTCGCCTCCCACGATATGCCCTTCGTCGAGAACCTGGCCGACCGCATTGCACTGGTGGCCAACGGCCGCGTCCTGGAAGTCAGCGAGACCCAATCCTTCCGCCGACGCCACGGCAAGGAGTATGTGGTCATGCGCTATCGCCTGCCCGGCCAATCGGAGTTGGTGACCAAGCGCGTGCTGGCGAATGGGAACTTCTCGGAAGAGCGCCTGTGGCGGGAGGTTGTGGACCAGGGCGGGACGCTGGTCGAACTGAAGCGCGACTTGCAACCCCTCTCCATGGTCATCCAGCACTACCTGCAGGAGCAGACCAACCACCACGTCGGCGTAAATGGCTCATGACCTCTCCATGGTTTCACAAAATACGACCCACGGTACACACATACTTCGTGGATATCAGCGCCATGGATGATGTCCACGATCCATGGCTGTATCCGCAGACTGCCAGGGCCCCATCCCCTCCACAGAGGCCCGTGCTCCGACGGGAGGATGACTTCGCAACACCCCGGACGCAGATCATCCAGCCCGCGCCCGACCTCGTGATCACCGATCCCGAATGAGGTTCATGAATTCGGATCGGGTGCGGGCGTCTTTGCGGAAGAGGCCGCGCATGGCGCTGGTGATGGTGGAGCTGTTCTGCTTCTGCACCCCGCGCATCATCATGCACAGGTGGCTGGCCTCCACCACCACGCCCACGCCCATGGGTTCCAGAATCTCCATCATGGCATCCGCGATCTGATTGGTCATCCGCTCCTGAATCTGCAAGCGGCGGGCGAAGACGTCGACGATACGGGCTATCTTGCTCAGGCCAATGACCTTGCCCTGGGGGAGATACCCCACATGCACTCGCCCGAAGAAGGGAATCATATGATGTTCGCACATGGAATAGAATTCGATATCCCTGACGATGACCATTTCATCGCAGCCATCTGTAAAAATGGCGTTGTTGACGACTTCTTCCACCGTGGTGGCGTAGCCGCTGGTGAGGAAGTCGTAGGCCTTGGCCACGCGCAGGGGCGTGCGCCGCAATCCCTCGCGGTCGGGGTCTTCGCCAATGCGGATGAGGATCTGGCGGATGAGGCTCTCGAATTCGGGATCGTACACCTCGTCTTCCTCGGCCTCGAATATCTGATCGGTGCCGTAGTGACTGAAGGCGTTGATGCGGGCGAGGACGTTGGCTTCGGACATGGATTGTATCTCCTTGGCTGACGGACGGAGCGCGTCAGCGATCTGTTTGAGGGTGAGGGATGCGCCCGGCACAGTCCAATGGGGTGCGATGTCGGCCAGGGGAAAGGCCAGATGGGGGTAATGGAAGATGTCGGGGTCGGGAATGGGGAAGCCGTTGAGGTCGAGCTGGCGGTCTTTGAAGAGGACGATATCCAGATCGATGGTGCGGGGAGCGAATTTGTCGGCGGTGCGCACCCGGCCCAGACGGGCTTCGATCTCGCGCAGCGCCCGATACAGCGCCTCGGGCGAGAGGTCGGTTTCCACCAGGACCGCGGCGTTGAAATAGTCGGGCTGGGGACCGAGTACTCCCACCGCGGGGGTGCGATAGATGGGGCTGACCGCGAGCACCCGCCAGCGCGGGTCGCGCCGCAATTGGCTCAACGCCCGAATAATATTGTACTCTCGATGGAGGTTGCTACCCAAGGCGATGATAATCTGCTGGCTCATGAGAACGCGTCACGGGTGCGGAAGATGCTTACCCCCACGGAGCGGGCGAATCGCAGCGCGCCCGGCTTCTCCACCGACACCTCGACGGCCTGGATGCGAGCGTCGGTGGCGAAACAGATGCCTGCGATCTCCTCCACCAGCCGCTCCACGAGATAAGGCTGGCCGCTTTCGATGTGGTCGATGATGGCTTTGGCCACGGTGCGGTAGTTGACCGCGTCCGCGATGTCGTCGCTGCGGGCCGCGGGCCGGGTATTGACCCACATGATCACGTTGACGAGAATGTCCTGTCGGTTCGTACGCTCCTCAGAATTGATGCCAAGGATGCCACGCACCAACAGATTTTTGATGAATACTTGGTCGAGTCGAGAGATATCG
>DUEQ01000290.1 GCA_011192085.1 Caldilineae bacterium | reverse complement strand
TTGGCGGCTTGGCGTCTTTGCGTGAAACCTATTTTCAGAACTGCTCGCGTGAAACGTCTTTCTCACCCCGAATTCCTGCGCAAGCTCGCGATTGCGCTCTTCATTCCCATCCCCATCCTCACCCTGGCGTTGGTGTTCGCTATCTTCTGGCGCACCAACGCTTTGTACTATTGGACCGGCGAGGAGGATTTCGCCGCGCAATTGAAAGGGCTTTCTGACTTGGCCGCAGATCAGATGCGGCCCCGATTGCACACCGCGCCCGACATCCCCGCCGCGCACAGCGGCGTCAACCCCTTCGGCGTCAACGTCTTTCTGGAACAGGAGCCCGACCCCGCAGTGCGGGAGGAGGCTGTGCGCATGGCCTCCGAAGCGGGCTTCCACTGGCTGCGGCAGGAATTCCCCTGGGAGGATATCGAGATTCATGGCAAGGGGGATTTCGAGGACCGACGCCATGAGCCTCACCGCTCCGCCTGGGCCAAATATGACCACATCGTGGGCCTAGCGGAGAAGTACGATATGGAGCTCATCGTACGGGTGAGCAACCCCCCCGCGTGGAGTCGGGCCCAGGGGAATGATGTGGGGGCCTACGCGCCCCCCGACGATTATCAAGACTTTGCGGACTTCGTGGCCGCGCTGGTGAGTCGCTACAAGGGGCGGGTGCGCTACTATCAGCTCTGGAACGAACCCAACATCTATCCCGAATGGGGGAGCTACGCCATCAGCCCCGAGGATTACGCCCGGCTGCTGTGTCTGGCCGCGGACGCGGCCCAGGCCGCAGATCCCGACGTCGTCATTATCAATGGGGCCATGGCCTCCACCATCGTGCTGGACCCGGCCGCGGCGCCTCCTGGCAACGCACTCAACGACTTCCTCTTTATGCAACGCCTGTATGACGCGGGCGCGGCCGACTGCTTCGACATCGTGGCCATACAGGGCTATGGCCTGTGGTCGGGTCCGACCGACCGTCGCATGAACCCTCGCGTCCTCAACTTCTCCCGCCCCCTGTTCATGCGCGACCTCATGGTAGCCAATGGCGACGCGCACAAGCCCATCTGGATCAGCGAGATGAACTGGAACGCGGCGCCCGATGACGTTCCAGACAAGCGCTTCGGCCAGGTGACGCCTGAGCAGCAGGCTCGCTATCTGGTGGAGGCCTATGAGCGCATCCAAAAAGAATGGCCCTGGTTGGGCGTGGCCAATGTGTGGTATCTGAAACGGCCAGACGACGCCTGGAAGCGGGAAGGCAAACCGGAGTACTACTTCCGCCTGCTGGAGCCCGACCTCACGCCCACCCAGGCTTAC
Source organism: Caldilineae bacterium (assembly GCA_011192085.1). Taxonomy (GTDB): domain Bacteria; phylum Chloroflexota; class Anaerolineae; order J102; family J102; genus M2005. The sequence goes on along the minus strand of DUEQ01000290.1, from coordinate 539 downwards.
GACGCGTTGAAAACGTACGCGTCCGCGGCCGCGGGCGCGCCCATCATGCATCCGGGCGCGCATCCGCCCGACCATTGGGCCATCGTTTCGGCGGATTATCGCATCGAGCAAGCTCCCGAGGCCAGTCTGGGCATGGTGGGCGTGTTGCCCGCGGGCGGCGAATTGCACATGCGCGTGGATGGCTCCGCGCTGGTCATTCATCTCGCGGCCGACGCCTCCCCCGCCCGGTTGACTGTTCTCCTGGATAGGAAACCTCGTACATACGAACTCGAACCGGGCGGATCGCGGGCGATTCGCCTGCGCGGAGAGGAGCAGGTGACTCTGCGGGCGGAGGACGCGTTACAGGTGGATCATTGGGAGGTGAAGGGGGGAGGCAACGCCTTGCTCTGGCTGGCGCCCCTCTTCTGCCTGACTGGGATCTTCATGCTGTCGGCCCTGTGGCTTGTTTTCCGCGGCGTTCAGACATGATAATGCGGGGCATTCATCTCCCTTTAATCTCCAGGTCTGGGTCTTTCCTGTTTCCTGTGTTAAGATTCGGT
>DUEQ01000029.1 GCA_011192085.1 Caldilineae bacterium | reverse complement strand
TGTATTCAGTGACATCAACTTGAGCTAAACGACCCGACGATAGCCAGGGAGTTTTGATTCTGGAACATAGTGGCCAGGAATGGGTAGCCAGTTGCAAGCAGGGTGGTCTGTCGGGATCCCTTGCCACCTGCGCCCTGCCACTTGCAAACTCATTAAAGAAGCGTTCATGAAGCCGTTATTCCTTGGGATACACCCATGCTTCGAATATGGGCGTGAGGTCGCAGCCGCAGGCGTCTTCGGCCACGCGCTGCAACCCCTCGGTGGTGGCAATGTCCCACTTGAACCTCTGGTAGTAGGCCTTCTGGAAGCTCTCGAACGCATCGTCGCCGATCTTCTTGCGCAGTTCGTCGAAGAACAGGCCCCCGCGGCCGTAGATGATACCGCTGTATTCCGCCTCGTCATAGGCGGAAACGGGCAGGTCGAGGGGGATATCGGCATCGTCGATGTAATCCCAACGGCGCTGCATGCTCTCTCGGGCCATGTTGTATCCCCGATCGCCGTACATTTCCTTGAAATAGAGCAGGGTGTTGTATTGCGTCAGGGATTCATCCAGCCAGGGATGATGCACCTGATCGTTGCCCACGACGCTGTAGAACCATTGATGCCCGACTTCGTGCGCGGTGGCGAATTCGAAAAAGCGCTGCTGAGGGTCATACAGGGAGAGGGCGACGACGATGACGCCCGGATATTCGATGCCTCCGGCCAGGGTGGGCGTGCCCGCCACATCCAACTCGGTGAAGGGATAGATGTCGTAGGTGCGGTTGAAGATCTTGAGCGCGTCCACTGCGTAGCTCAGGGCCAGCTCATTGGCCGTGCTGTATTCGCCGGGCGCATAGGCCCGCACCACCGTATCCTCCACCCGCTCTTCGATGACCTGATAACGGGCGCTGCTGACGAGATAGAAATCGCGCATGGGCCCGGCCGCGTAAGTGATCACCTGCCGCCCATCCTCCTCCGACCGGTCGAGCTCGATGCCCGACGCCTGCACCACCTGCCCCGCGGGCAGGCTCGCCCGCACCAGGTAGTAGGCCGTGTCGCTGTACGTCACGTCGCCATATGTCGGCGGCGCGTCATCGTACCAGCCGATGGCGTCGTCGTAGGCCGGGATCATGGGGTAGGCGTGGGCCAGGGCCAGGATGCCATCCATTGCAGCCAACACCGCGTAATTGGAGCCGGGCGTGGTGGGGATGGTCACATCGTAATTCATGGCGATGACGACCTGGTCGCCGGGCCGCAGGGGCGCGGGCATGGCAATGCGCAGGACGCTGTCGCGGGTCTCCAGCAGGGTTTTGGCGGAGCGTCCGTTCACCGTCACCCCATCCACCGTCATCTTCCCACCCAGGATGTTGGGGAACAGACGGAAGACAACCTCATCCAGAGTGACGTCCTCCGCGTTGGCGTAGCGCACCTCCAGCTTGCCCGTGACCTCGGTCATATCGTCGCTGACGATGAAATCGAGGTGATAGACGCTGGCCTCAGGGCGTGTTTTCAGCGCGTCCTGCTGGGCGGGGATGAGGCCCACGGCGAAAGGCGTTCGGTCATCCCAGGGGATGTCGAAGAGCGCGGGCGCGGGCAGATCGGCCGCGAGTTGGACTGACGTTGGCGACGGTTGCACAGGTTCGGATGTGGACGGGGATAGGGTGGGGGCGGTGTCCTCAGAGGTGGGGCTTACCTCAGGTGCGGGTGGCGTCCCCGAAGGGACGGTAGGCGTGCATGCGGCGAGGATGCTGATCAGAATAAGGATGAGCATAGAGGCTGTTTGTTTCATGATTGGTTTAGGGGGAGAGCAGGAGGGGGCTGGCATGAGGTGAGTCTGCTACCGACTACACCTGTCGCAGCACGGAGATGATGAACCACAGGCCCAGACCCATGGCCGTGAGGAATCCCATAGCAACTAATCCCATGACGATGGGGCTGGCGGGCGCGCTGGAAATAAGCCAGGCCTGGGCCAGAATGAATGAGCCCAGGATCACGCTCAGCGCCAGCCGAGTCAGCGCCCGATCGAAACGTTCCATCACGGGCTTCTGCACATCAAAGGTCATGTCCAGGGGCACCTTGCCCGATTCCAGGCCATGGAGCAATTTCGAGCCCGCCCGCGGCATCACCTGGATGAAGTCGCCCCAGGCCTGGAGGCTGCCATAGAGTTCCGGGCCCCAGGTCGAAGGCATCCAAAGCTCTCGCATCAGCCTGTCGGCGAAAGGCTGCGACACCGCGAACATGTCGAAATCGGGATCAAGCTGCAACCCAACGCCCTCCATCATGCCCAAGGTCTTGCCCAGCAGCCACAAATCGGATGGCAGACGCAGATGGAAGCGATAGGCGACGGGCATGATATCATTGACCACCTCCTGCGCCCGGATCTCCTTCAGGGGCAGGCCGCGGTACTTATGGAGCAGGCGGGAGATGCTGCGTTTCAGGTCGGCGCGGTTCACGTAGGCGGTGGCCGCGCCCATGTGAATCAACTGGTCCACGATGCGCTCTGCATCCATCCGCACCGAGGCGATGTAGAGCTTGACCAGGTTGATCCGATCCTCGCGGGAGAGATGCCCCACCATGCCGAAATCCACCGCGCCGATGACCGCGCCAGGCATTACAAAGAAATTGCCGGGATGAGGATCGGCGTGAAAGAATCCATCCTCCAACACCTCTTTCACGATAAGTCGGGCGGAATTCAAGGCCACCTGTTTGGGATCGATGCCCACCCGCTCCATGGTGGCGATGTCGTTGATCTTGACGCCGTAAATCCGCTCCAGCACCAGCACCCGCCGGGTAGTGAGCTCCCAATGGACTTTGGGGATGTAGATGGCGGGTTCATCCTTGAAGTTCTCACGAAAACGGTCCGCGTTGCGGGCCTCTTGCAGGTAATTCAACTCGCTTTGCAGGGTGAAAGCGAACTCCTGGACGATATCGACGGGATCGTAGATCTCGCCCAGCGAGGTGCGCTGGGTCACCGCGGCCAGGTCTTCGAGGATGCTCAGATCGGATTGGATGGTAGGCCAGATGTCGGGGCGCTGGACCTTGATGATGACTTCCTGGCCATCGGGCAACACCGCAGCGTGCACCTGGGCCAGGGAGGCCGCGGCCAGGGGCGTCTTGTCGATGCTTTCGAAAAGCTCCTCCGGGGGCCGTCCCCACGCCGCGGTCAACTGCGCCTCCACCTCCTCCCAGGGGATGGGGGGCGCTGCGTCCTGCAATTTGCTGAGCTCTTCGATATATTCGGGCGGGAGCAGATCGGGCCGGGTGCTGAGGATCTGACCGATTTTGATGAACGTGGGGCCCAGCTCCTCCAGCGCCACTCGAAAATGCTCCGCCGGCGTCAGTCGCTCCAGATCCTCGCGACGGCGTTTGATCCGGACGGGTGTGATCAGATAGCGATCCACGCCCCACTGTTCCAACAGAGAACCAAAGCCATGTTGGACGAATACGGTGATGATGCGCCGATAACGAGGAAGGTTCTGCGCGCGACGGACGTAGTTGAACATGGCTACATTATAAGGGCATGATCCCGATAAAACCAGAATGCTTCCGACACGTCAAAAGGCAGGCGACGCGTCGAAATGCGCCGCCTGCCCACGCGATGCCATCTCCGGGGATGGTTCGAGTCAGGGCTTCCAGACTTCCCAAACGCGTCCCACCAGATCGGGCCCAGGCTTGAGGGTGACGCCGCCGGGCTCCCAGCCGGAGGGGGTGACTTCGCCGGTCTTCATCACATGCTGGAAGGCTTTGACTTGACGGACCAGTTCGTTGGGATTGCGGCCCACCTCGGGCGTCAGAATCTCCACGGCGCGAATCACGAAATCGGGATCGATGATAAACCGCCCACGGATGTCCACGCCAGCGGCTTCGTCGTAAACGCCATAAAGCGCGCCAACCCGACCGCCCGCATCGGACAACATGGGAAAGGGCACGCCTCCGTCGATCATTTTGGAAAGCTCTTGTTCTTGCCAGATTTTATGGACGAAACGGCTGTCGGTGCTCATGGCCAGCACTTCCACGCCCAGCGATTTCAGTTCATCATATTTGGCAGCGACCGCTGCGAGTTCGGTCGGTCAGACAAAGGTGAAATCGCCCGGATAGAAGCAGAGGACGATCCACTGGCCTTTGTAATCGGAGAGTTTGACGTTCTTGAAACCTACGCCCGGCACAAACGCCGAGGCTTCGAAATCAGGGGCTTCCTTTCCTACGCGAGCAAGCATATGCACCTCCTGTGTTGAGGTAGATGGTGGCGGTTGGTCAGATGTGGGCTTGGGAACAAGGGGTCCGGCCGCTGGTTCCACACAACCCGATTCCATGTCGGTCATTGCACTGCCTCCCTGGATGCGTGGAGATGACATCTTCCAACTCCAAGTATAGCCACTTTTCCACCATTTGACAACCGTTCCCGCGATGAGCTATGTTCGGCCCGAAGCTTTGCGGCTCCTCATACCGATTATTGACCTTTCCCGCGTTGATGTGTAACCATAAGGCAACCAGCAACGCCCATCCATCAGGCGCATGCATCTCGAATCATGACAGCAAACGCCCATCCTTCCCCCCGATCGACGCGTCTGGCGTGGGGGCTGGCCCTCATCGCCAGCCTGCTGGCCGCGTTGGCGGGCCTAGGGTGGCTGCGAAAGAGGGCGCAAGCGCCCGCGGCCGCTCCCGAGGCCTTGGCCATCCAGGGCCTGACCCAGGCCGAGGTCGAAGCCCGCCATGTGGAAGGACAGAGCAACGCCATTCATCTGCACGCGGAACAGACCCGCTGGGAGATGATCCGAAAGAATACGATGACCGTGTTCAACACGGGCCTCGTCGCTATCATTGGCGTGCAGATCATGCTGAACAAAGAGCTCGACGCCCTGGTCTCCTTCGGCGTCTTGCTCTTCACCGTGGGCGTCAACGTCTTTCAGGAAGAATTTGCACGCATGCGCATGCGAAACGCGCTGAAAGCGGCCCAACCCACCGCGGTGGTCATTCGGGAGGGACAGGTGCGCAGCGTCGAGCCCGACGCCATCGTCCCGGGCGATGTGGTGGAGTTCGGGCCTGGGGATCAAATCGTCGTGGATGGCGACATGATCCTGGGACAGGATGTGATGATGGAGGAAACGCTGGCGGTGGGACGAAATCAAAAGCGGAGAAAGCAGCCCGGGGACGAGCTATTGGCCGGAAGCCTGTGCCTGCGCGGCCGCGGGGTGATGCAGGTGACGCGGGTTGGCGATGACCGCTTGATCGCCAGACGTTTGCAACACATGCATCCCGCGGCCGAAAGCATGACCCCCATCGAGCGCCTCATCGATGGTCTGCTGAAATGGCTGTTGGCGTTTGTCCTGGCCATCGCCATCTTTTTGTTGCTGAAATTCTTCCATCTGGATGCGCCCCTGCCCCAGGCGGAGGTGGATCGGTTCATCGACGCCATCGGAGTCATCTTCAGCATCGCGCCCGCGGGGCTGTATTTCATGATCTCACTGACCTACGCGGCCGCCACCGTGGACTTGGCGAAGCTGCGCGTTCTGGTCCACCAGGCCCGCGCCATCGAGACTCTGGCCCAGATCGACATCCTCTTTCTCAACAAATCAGGGTTTCTCACGGCGCAATGGATGCGAATCCACCCCCTGGCCCAGGGGACGAAAAGTGGAGAGGACGCCATCGATGATATGACGCTGCGTAAGATGCTGGGCGCCTTCGCCCGTAGCCTCTCCCATCAAAACCAGTTCACGCGTACGATGCAAAGCGCATTCAAGGGGCCGAAACTGCCTCCCCTGGAAGAGATGCCTTTCTACTCCCACTATGGATGGAGCGGCGTCCGCATCGAGGGGGAGACGGTCAAGGGCGTCTTCGTCATGGGTGAACCAGGCCTGCTCGCCCCTTACCTCGTAGGGGAAGAAAGGGCGAAGTCGCGCCAGACGGCCGGCGTCTGGGCCCAGGCCGCGGACAGGCTGGGGCGATGGTTCCATCGTGCGGGGCCGGATGCGCCCGAGATTGCGCCGCGCGAGCAGGGGAAAATCGGGGGTTTTAAGGGGCTGCGTCAGCGGATGGGCGCACTTGCGCGACGTCGCGCCCAGTCAGAACCCGATCGTTCGACGATCGAGGAAGAGGGGGACGCCACGGGTCACACCCTCCTGTTCGCCTGGAGTCCCGAGCCCCAACCCCTGCATGACGAGCGCGGTCATCCGCAACTCCCCCAGCATCTCACGCCCCTCTGCCTCCTGGATTATCAGGAACGGCCCGATCCCGCGGCGGCGTCCGCTCTGGCGGCTTTCGCGGCCGACGGAGTCGCATCCAAAGTCTTCGACCCAGGCCCGGTGGAGGGGATCCGCGAGGCCCTGCAACGGGCCGGGACGAAGGAGGCGCTGGCGGCGACGTTCCCAGGCGTTTCGGCCAGGGAGCTGAAGGGGGCGTCGGATGAGGCGCTGGCCGAGGCTGTCATCCGCCATCACCTCATCGGCGATGCGGAGACCGATCTCATCGTGAGGGCGGTGAAGGCGCTGCGGGCCCAGGGCCATCTGGTGGGCGTGCTGGGCAAGGGCGCGGAAGAGCTGGACGCCATGATGGCTTCCGATCTGGGGATTACCGTGATCAGCGCCGCCTCAGGCGCGCTGAACATCGCGGATATCGTGCTGCTGGACACATCGCCCGAGGTGATTACGACCATGATCGACAAGGGGCAACGCATCGTCAACGGGCTGCTCGATGTGCTCAAACTCTACCTCACCCAGGCGTTTTATCTGCTGATCCTGGTGGCCGCGCTGCTCATTTTCTTGCAGAGTTTTCCCTATCGAGGGGCGCAGGGCGGGCTCATCGCGGCCTTTGCCATCTCTGTGCCCGCGCTCGCGCTCACCCTGACCGCGCAGCCGGGACGGTTGCAGGCGAAGAACGTCAGCGCCTCCCTGTTCACCTTCGCCATCCCCGCCAGCGTCACCATCGCCCTCGTGGGATTCCAGCTTTTCGCCCAATTCCTGCGCCTGTACGGCGACAAAGCCTACGCCCAGATCGCGCTGGTGCACGCGCTTATCGTCATGGGCCTGCTGCTGGCCGTCCTGCTGCGCCCCCCTCTCGTATTGCAGAAACGCCTCATCCCCATCAAACTGCAATACTTCCTCCCCACGATGGTTGCCCTGGCCTCGGGTGCGACGTTCCTCCTGCTGACGTTCATCCCGCTGGCCCAGAAATACCTCTACGTGACGCCGTTGAGATCGATGGCGGACTACATGCTGGTGGGCGGCGCGTCCCTGGCCTGGAGCGTGGTTTTTGGCGCCTATTTGCTGGCAACTTCACGATGATTTCCGAACCGAGCGACGCGGGCGGCGGCCCGCAGATGCCCATGCATGGACGCTTGACCATAGACGATGGACGACGATCCGGAGATCAAAGTTTTGTGCGCCCGCCTCCAGCCAGATTCGCCATGCGGCGGGTTGAGCGCTTGAACGCCGCGTGAACATGAATCGGGCTAGAGGCGTTTGCAGCGGGGTCCGCCATGCGGCAGGCGTTGAGCTGCGGCGGCCAGCGATCATTTATCGTCCAACGCGCCGAGGTCAACGCCGCCGTCCGGAGAGCAGGAAGACGTAATAGAGCACCTGGCCGATGGCGGCGATGGCCGCGGCCACGTAGGTGAGCGCCGCCGCATTCAAGGTCTCGTTGACGCCTTTCATCTCCTGGGAGGAAAGGATGCCCAGGGCGACCAGCTCCTTCTTGGCCCGAGCGCTGGCGTTGAACTCCACCGGCAGGGTGATGATGGCGAAGACCGCGGTGAGAGCGAAGAGGATCAGGCCGAACCAGGCCACCGTGTATCCCAGGTCGGCGGCTCCGGTCAGAGCCATCAAAAAGAAGCCGGCCATGATGATCAACGGGCCGAGCCAGGAGCCGAACTGGACTGCGGGCACGATGGCGCTGCGCAGTTTCAGAGGCGCGTAGCCGTCCGCGTCTTGCAGAGCGTGACCGGCCTCATGCGCGGCCACGCCCACCGCGGCGATAGTGGGCGCGCGGCCTACGGCGGGGGAGAGCCGCAGCACCTTGGCTCGCGGATCATAGTGATCGGTGAGCATGCCCTGGGTTTCCTCGATGCTCACATGCCGCAATCCGTAATGATCCAGTATGAGTCGGGCCACCTGCGCGCCGGTCAGCCCGCGAGTATTGCGCACCTTGCTGTATTTGCCAAAGGCTCGCTTGACTTTCATCTGCGCCCAAAGACCCAGGAGCAGGCCGGGCAGGGCTAGCAACAGCCAGAGTGAAAAAGAACCATAGAACATGACCTTTGTCCTCCGTGAAGTGAGTGTATCGATGTCTGTCGTATTTT